>JAZREX010000030.1:0-2587 GCA_045661025.1 Faecousia sp.
CCTCTTTCTCTCTTTGTCCCGGATAGCAGAAGAACTAAAAAGCTGGCAATGGCTCTACGGCCCGAAACTCCCCTTCTCTTTCCAATGCGAGAAACATTTCCCCTGGGGAAATCTGGAGCTACAGTTGGGTGTATCCGCCGGCATGATCGATGGCGTGCAAGTTTTTACCGATGCCATGGACTGGACTTTGCCCCAGCAGATTCAAGACTCCCTTACCGGCTGCCGCTTTGACAGTCAAAGCATCCGGCATGCCCTGTCTTCCCAACTGTCTGCTGATGTAGCAGAAGATTTGAGCGCACTGCTTTCTGAGGTGCTATTCTAACTTTCTCATAAATGGAGGGTATGTCATGAACCATTATCTATATATCGTGTTCTCCGCTACACCCTATCGCATGGGAAAAATGATTCGGCTTGTCACCCGGGAAAGCTATAATCATGTAAGCATTTCCCTGGATGCAGACCTTTCTCAAATGTATAGCTTTGGCAGGCGGTTTTACCACGCCCCCTTTTACGGCGGGTTTGTGAAAGAGTCCCCTGCCCGATACTACTTAGGAACACAACAAGCCCATATCCAAATTTGCAAGCTACCGGTGACACAGGAGCAATACGAAACCATATCCCAACTGCTATGGCAAATGCACCGTGACGCGGACACCTATTTGTATAACCATCTGTCTGCTTTGACCGCAGTATTCCACATTCCCTGGAATCTGTACAAGGCATATACCTGTGTGGAATTTTGTGTGGAACTGCTATCCAAGCTTGATCTGCCTGTGAATCGGCGGCAATTTTACTCTGTGGATTCTCTAAGATTACTCCTACAGGAATATGTTATTTACACAGGGCCTATGAACCGCTCAGGCACAGATGGCGCCTTTTTTGAAAAATTACCTTTTTGGCATGTTCTAAAACATTCCCTCGGGACGTTCATCGGTTTAGTTCCCAGAATCAAACGCACATAAAGCGTTTGATTAAAAACTCGTATAAAAAATCACCGGAAAATATTCCGGTGATTTTTGTTTACTTGTCTTATAGGGCTTTTAAAATTTCGAGAAGAAAGTTCCAGGTGCGCTCCACAGAGCCGATTCCCAGCCTTTCACGACTGGTGTGGATATCATGCATTTCCGGACCGATGGAAACGCAGTCCAAGCCAGGCAGCTTTTCTCCCAATAGTCCGCACTCCAAACCAGCGTGGATGGCAACTACCTGCGGCTCTGCACCAAACATATCCCGGTATACCCGAATCATAGTGTCACGCAGGTGGGAGTCCTTCCGGTATTCCCATGCAGGATACTCGCCCATTTGAGAATACGCACCCCCTTGAAATTCTGCCAAGGACCGCAATTTGTCCAGCAATGCCTGCTTTTCTTCATTGACGCTGCTGCGTACAGAAAACGTCAAAGTCATATCCTTGTCCAGCTTGGCAATGCCAAGGTTCAAGGAAGTCTGCACCAAGCCTTCGATGTCTTCGCTCATAGCCTGGACACCGTTGGGGGTAGCGCAGAGCAAAGCAATCACCTTTGCTGTATCCTGGGTGGAGAGTGCATTGCCCCCCAGCGCATCCACATCATCAGCGGTGATCACAGCGTCCGGCTCATCATAGTTTTCTCTGACTTCTCTCTGCAGGGTTTCCACAATATCGTTGATCCGTTCCAAATGGATCCCCATGGCTACCAGGGTAGTCTGGCAGGAACGGGGAATGGCATTGTCTTTGGAGCCACCGGAAAAGGCTGTCATACACAAAGGCATCAGTGCCTGAATCCGGCTGAGTAGCTCACCCATGATCTTATTGGCATTGGCCCGGTTCTTATGAATTTCCACGCCGGAGTGTCCGCCCTGCAAGCCATCCACCGCCAAACGAATGCAAGGACCGTATACCGCACGCCGGGGCGCAGGCAAGGTAATGGTAGCCGTTGCGCCACCGGCACAGGACACTGTGAAGATCCCCTCCTCTTCGGAGTCCAGATTCAAAAGGGTTCTTCCTGTGAGCATAGACACATCGATGGCCTCTGCTCCCAGCATGCCCACTTCTTCATCTACAGTAATCACCACTTCCAGAGGCGGGTGCGCAATTTCATCAGATGCCAGAATTGCCAAGGCATAGGCCATCGCAATTCCGTTATCTCCACCCAGGGTAGTGCCCCGAGCAAACACATATTCGCCGTCATGGGTTACAGCCAAGCCTTCTTTTTCCATATCGATGGGGCAATCCGCATCTTTTTCACAAACCATATCCATATGGCCCTGTAAGATCACTGCAGGACGATCTTCCATTCCCAATGTGCCGGATTTGAAAATAATCACATTATTGCTGCTATCCTGCAAATACCGCAAACCGTAAGTTTTTGCAAAATCCACCAAAAAATCACTGATCATTTTGGTATTTCCGGAGCCATGGGGAATGGCGCAAATTTTTTCAAACCAGGAAAACACAGCCTCTGGCTGCAATCCTGCAAGTTTTTTTGTCATAACATTTCCTCCTAAAGAAATGACCACAGGGGATTCCCTGTGGTCATCTGTGTTTCATTGTTAGGCCATCAGAGCCAGAACCAGAGTCAGCAGAACCCAAACCAGAGCCACCCACTTG
>JAZREX010000031.1:0-12618 GCA_045661025.1 Faecousia sp.
TCTACTGCCCGGTAATCCTCCATGGCCTGCCGCAGCATTTGTCCTGTGCCGCTCTGCCGGGCCTGTAATGTAACTGCCCCTGCCAGATGCTGCTCCATCCACCAGTTGCAGTGGGCAAGATAATCGCCACTTTCATAATTCTGTACTGCTTCCCACAGGCCTAAGTTCGCCTCCTGAATCAAATCTAACAGCAGCACGCCTTTTCCTACATATTGAAGCGCCAATGCCACAGCCTGTCCCAGCATGGCTTCCACCTGAACATCCATGGGAGCGTTGGGATCGGGCGCATCTCCAGCAAACAACGCTACTTCCTGTAAATACAGTTTCAATGGGTCGTTTTCTTCCAGCTGCTCTTGAAGTTGGGCCAAAGATTCTGTCTTTGCCTCCATCTGCAACCGCATAGCGCTTTGTCCAAGGTTTGCTGCTTTGGGAAGCTTGCGAATATCCAGAGCGATCCTTTCTTGCCGCAGCACATCCAAGGCATCTTCCAGCTCCCATTCCTCCCGGTCTTGCATCAATGTTAAAAACCGGGCAGCACACAGCGTATCGTCAACAATATTTTCTTTTAAAGCTTGCCAGGAATCGGCAAAACTGTATTCCAATTCAATCATCCAGAAAATCCTCCAATCCCAGGTTTGTTCCCATTTTTTGCATTTTGTCCAGCGCCTGGTTTTTGATCTGCCGCGCCCGCTCTTTCGAGATTTCCAGCAGCGTGCCGATCTCCTCCAAGCTGTGGCAAGTGCCGTCCTCCATGCCGTAATACAGAGTCAACACCTGTCTTTGTCTGGCAGGCAGCTGTCCCAGTAATGCTTCCACAGTATCTTTCAGCTCCTGTCGCACCATTTCCTCCTGGGGTTGGGGGGCTTGCAAATCCTCTAAGTACAGCTGTAGGGTTGCTGTTTCTTCCTCTCCCACAGGCGCGTCCAGAGAGCAAAAGCGCACTTGCAACTGCAGAAGCTGGGCCACCTTTTCTTCCGGCAAACCACAAAGCTTGCTGATCGCCTCCGGGGTAGCTCGCTGCCCCTCCTTCTCCAAAGAAGCCTGAGCCGCCAACACCTGTCCCAGCCGCTGAGCTGTATACTCCGGCATACGAATCATTGCACTATGGTGATAAAGGTATCGGCGGATCGCCTGGTGGATCCACTTACTGGCATAGGTGGAAAACCGGCAATTTTTGGTGTGGTCATATTTTTTGGCCGCCGCCAGCAGTCCAATACTGCCCTCCTGGATCAAATCCAACAAGGGCACACCGCGACCGGCATATTCCCGGGCCACAGACACTACCAGTCGAAGATTGGAGTTGACCATGGTGCGCACAGCCTCTTCCTCTCCCCGGGCGCAGGCCATTGCCAGAACTTGCTCCTGCTGGGCATCCAACAAGGGATACCGACGGATCTCCTTTAAGTACTGCCCCACATCCTCGTCCCCTCCGGTGTGGGTATTCGGTTTTTCCAGAAGGGCTTGGGTCATTACTTTGTTCCTTTACTTTCCTTTAATTTGTTCCGGAAGGCCATCAGATCATCATTGCTCTCGATTCTCTTGACCTGAGAACTTTCCAAAATCACTGCCATGCAGTCTTTCAGCGCCCCTTCGCTGACAGGGCCTTGCTGCCGCTGAGAAATCCCGGCCAAATGGGACATCTCTTCAGCGGTGAAATCCTCCAGGACACTTAGGCTTACTTCCATTGCCTGGAAATACCGCTGCTGCAGTTGGTCATAAACACGGCCAAGTAACGCAGAAGAAAACTGGGCTGCCTTTAATCTCTTGCACAGTTCCAGCAAGGACGGATCTTTCAGCACCAAGGCCAAAAGCCCCTCTTCTGCCATAGCGGATTTCATATTGTCATAGCGGATGGATCTAGCCTTGGGTTGCATTGCCTTGACAGGGGCAAGATCGATTTTTTCCTGCTGTTTTTTCTGTCGGGCAACACGCCGCTTATAGGCCTTGGAGATCTCCATATTCATGGCCTCAAAGCTGATATTGCCGGCCTGGGCTACCCGGTGGCCATAAATTTCACGCTGCACCGCGCTGGTCAAGGAGGAGATCAGTTCTGCTGCCTCATGGATAAACTGGACACGCTGATCATCCTCGCCCAGATCATATTTTTTACGAATCGCACTCAGCTGATATTCCACACGATTGGAAGACTCCTCCAGCAGCATCCGAAACTTGTCTGCACCGTATTTATGCAAAAATTCGTCCGGGTCCTTGGCATCCTTCATCTGCAGGACTTTCACCTTGATCCCTGCCTTCTCCAACATGGGAATGGCCCGTTTGGCCGCCCGCTGTCCTGCCTCATCGCCGTCATAGGTCAGCACAACTTCCTCTGTATACCGGCTTATAAGTGTCACCTGCTCGTCAGTCAGGGAAGTTCCCAAAGACGCGACCGCGTTGTCAAATCCAAACTGGTGCAGGGTAACCACATCGATATTGCCCTCCACCAGGATCATGTAGGGCTCCTTTGTCTTTTTGGCAAAATTCATGCCAAACAAATTCTTTCTCTTATTAAAAATAACAGTTTCATTGGAATTAAGATACTTGGGCTTGGAGTCATCCAAAACACGACCGCCAAATCCGATCACATTGCCCCGAACATCAATGATGGGAAACATCAAGCGGTTGCGAAAACGATCGTATACTCTCCCGTTCTTCTCACCCACCAGATCTGCATCCCGCAGTTCCTGGTCTGTATATCCCTTCTTGCGCATAGCATCCACAAGGGCGTTCCAAGAATTAGGGGCAAATCCGATACCAAAATGGGTTACGATTGCCTTGGTCAAACCTCTTTTTTGCACATAAGCCAAGCATTCTTTTCCTACAGGTGTATACAGCTGAGAATGGAAGAAACGACCTGCCTCTTTCATCAGCGCCCAAAGACGCTCCTGATGACGATAGCGGCTTTGATACTGTTCATCCTCCGGCACTTCGAGCCCAGCCCGTTTTGCCAGAGCGCGGACAGCATCGGGGTAGCTCAGACCCTCGATCTCCATCATAAAGTTAATAGCGCCGCCACCTTTGTGGCAGCCAAAGCAGTAGTAGATACCTTTATCCGGTGCTACGGAGAAGCTAGCCGTTTTTTCCCCATGGAAGGGGCAAAGCCCAAACAGATTGCCTCCGGAGCGTTTTAAACTCACATATTGGCCCACCACATCCTCAATAGGATTGCGGGCAACCAATTCATCAATAAAAGAAGGGGGAAATGCCACGGCTTACGCCTCCTTTCCAGAAAATACATATCAGTATCTTAACACATCAACCCCGAACATGCCAGCCTGCGGGAATGAAAAGCTGGGTGAATTTATCCACCGCATACTTGTCCGTCATGCCGGCAATATAGTCGCAGACCGTCCGTTCCAATCCGTCAAAGGACATCTGGGGATGGAAATCTTCCGGCAGCAACTCCGGGTGATTGTAATAATAGTCATACAGTCGAATCAGCATATCCTTGGCTTTGGACTCCTCACCCTTAGCCACAGGATTATAATAAACATTTTCAAACATAAAGCTTCTAAGTTCCTGCAACGCCTGTTCCACCCCGGAGGACAACCGAATATGCCCCGTATCCATGGAAGAATCAATCATATCCAGCACCAGAGTGTCGATTCTGTAGGAGTGGGTGTCACCCAGCACCTGGGTCAAGGCTCTTGGGATGGTGCTCTCCTGCAGAATCCCTGCCCGAACGGCATCGTCAATATCATGATTCACATACGCGATCTGATCTGCCCAGCGGACAATCTGTCCCTCCAAGGTTTCCGGAACCCGGGTTCCGGTATGTCCTAAAATGCCCATGCGCACTTCATAGCTTAAATTCAAGCCTTTGCCGCCATTTTCCAACAGATCCACCACACGCAGGCTCTGCTCATTGTGGCGGAAGGGTTTTCCCATACAATAAGTCAACGCCCCTTCTCCGGCGTGACCGAAGGGAGTATGTCCCAGATCATGCCCCATAGCAATCGCCTCAGCCAAATCCTCATTGAGCTTTAACGCCCGGGCGATGGTACGGGAGATTCTTGCCACCTCCAGGGTATGGGTCATGCGGGTACGGTAATGATCGCCATCAGGATGAAGGAACACCTGGGTCTTATGCATCAGCCGGCGAAAGGATTTACAATGGACGATCCGATCTGTATCCCGCTGAAAATTGGTACGTACATCATTCTCCTCCGGTTGCTGTGAGCAAGGTCTACCTCGGCTTTCATCAGAAAACGCCGCGTAAGGACTCAGGCGCAAATGCTCCGCCTGTTCCATCATTTCTCGCACAGAAGACATATGTTTCCTCCTTATACCGGGAAGGCCCGGTACTCCTGACCTACCTCCATACATTCTACCGTAGCAGCAGTCAGGTCCATCAGTTTCTCCATAAACGCTTGGGTCTGTTCCCGGGCTACCAAAATTTCCAATTCCACCTCGGCGCCGAACTGGGTATCCCGGATCACCGCGCCCATGGCTTCTGCCTCCAGTTTCACCCGCTCATAAAAGCTATAGGGGCACGGCACATACAGCACCGTCCACACCCGCTTCATGGATTTTCCTGCGGCATCAATGGCGATCTTCGCGCCCTTGGTATAGGCTCGGACCAAGCCGCCTGCACCCAGCAGCACACCGCCGAAGTACCGAGTTACCACACAGACCACATTGTTCAGTTCCTCCCGCTGCAACACCTGCATCATGGGATTTCCTGCTGTGCCACCTGGTTCACCGTCATCGGAAAAGCGCATAGCGCCATCGCGAATGATATAGGCCCAGCAGTTATGGGTGGCATCATAGTGCTGTTTTTTCATTTGGGCAATTTTATCCAGCGCTTCCGCCTCTGTTTCCACCGGCCATACTCTGCCGATGAACCGGGATTTCTTTTCCACGAATTCATCCTCGCCGTAGGCGGTCGGTACCAGATATTCGTCCAAGCTTAGCACTCCTTTGTTACATATTCTTTCAATTTTCCGTAGAGGATAGGATCTAAAATCGTTTCTACCACGATTCCCTCTCCGGTATAGTCCACGCTCAAAACCTGCGCGCTGCTGTGAAGGGTATCCACCATGCCACCCATGCTGTATGGCAGAGTTACCACCACATGATGGCGGCTGTGTCCCAGCGTGCGCTCGATGGCAGCAAGTAACTGCTCCATGCCCACACCCTGCTTGGCAGACATTTTCACCACATCTTCCCCTACAGGAATCTCCTCTGCAGATACCAGATCCGCTTTGTTATAGCACCGCAACACTTGGGTTTCCGGCTTTGCCAACTTAGCGATCAGCCGGTCCACCACCTGGATATGCTCTTCCCGATTGGGGTCAGCTGCGTCAATCACATGCAGAAGTAAATCTGCATATTCCAGTTCCTCTAAGGTAGCCCGGAAAGCGTCTACCAGATGGTGAGGAAGCTTGGCAATAAATCCAACGGTATCAGAAAGCACCACATCCAGATTGTCTGACACCTTCAGTTGCCGGGAAGTGGTGTCCAGAGTATCAAACAAGCGGTTGTTGGCAGGAATACCCGCATCGGTCAGTTTATTGAGTAAAGTAGATTTGCCTGCATTGGTATAGCCCACAATGGCCACCACCGGCACAGAGTTTTTCATCCGGCGTTCCCGCTGCACGCCCCGGACCTTTCGTACCTGTTCCAGTTCCGACTGTAACCGGGCGATCCGCTCCCGGATATGCCGCCGATCGGTTTCCAGTTTTGTTTCACCGGGGCCGCGGGTGCCAATACCGCCGCCTTGCCGAGAAAGGCTCTTGCCCATTCCGGACAGCCGGGGCAGTAAATATTTATATTGGGCCAGCTCTACCTGCAGGCAACCTTCCTTTGTCTTGGCCCGCTGGGCAAAGATATCCAAGATCAAGGCACTGCGATCAAGCACAGTCACACCTAAAATTTCTTCCAACGCCCGGATATGACCGGCAGATAATTCATTGTCAAACACCGCCATAGTGGATTCCGTTGCCTCGATCAGCATCCGTACTTCCTGGGCCTTACCCTCGCCGATAAAGCTGTGGGCATCGGGGCTATGACGGTTTTGCAGGATCTTTCCTGTGCAAAAACCGCCGGCAGTTTCCAACAGTGCTTCCAGCTCTTCCAGGGTTTCATCTGTGGCTGTTTGGGCTTGGGTAAAACAATCGGCATTTAAGCCAACCAGCACCGCCCGTTCCTGCACTTCACTTTGAAAATTTGACTTCATTACATTCCTCCGGGCAATATTGCCCCATTGTTCCTATTTTAGGTATTATAACACAAAGTGCGCATTGTTTACAACTATTTTGCAAAATAAAAAGCAAAAACCCGCATCATAAGATGCGGGTTTCAAGCTTACTTCAGGTTGAATCTCTTGTTGAAACGGTCAACACGTCCACCGGTGTCAACCAGCTTCTGCTTGCCGGTATAGAAAGGGTGGCACTTGGAGCAGATTTCAACTCTAATATCCTGCTTGGTGGAACCAGTGGTAAAGGTGTTACCGCAGGCGCAGCGAATTGTGGTCTGTTCGTAGTTAGGATGGATGCCTTCTCTCATGTTGTTCACCTCTTTCTTCTGAGCTAAAAGGGCATAGTTGCCCTAGCAATTCTTTAATGCCCGGATATCATAACACATCCGTTTTTCAAATGCAAGTGTTTTTTTATGATTTTCTAAAAAAACTCATTAAAACGCCCAATTTCCCTGACGGAAGATAGGAATCACCTTGCCATCGACAGTTTTTGCATCAATGTTCATGGAGTCGCAGCCAATCATAAAATCCTCGTGGATCATGGAATCATTGATGCCAAGCTCCCGGCACTGCTCCAAAGTCTTGTTGTGATGATCTTCAATGGTGTCGGCATAACCCATACCGATCGCCAGGTGGCAGGAAGCATTTTCATCAAACAGGGTATTATAGAACAGCAGGCCGCTCTGTGCAATAGGGCTTTGCTCAGGCACCAGGGCACATTCACCCAGGTAGGCTGCACCTTCATCCATAGAAACCAAAGTGTTGAGTAGCTCTTCGCCCTGTTCGGCAGTTGCCTTGACTACCTTTCCGTTTTCAAAGTGGAAGCAGAAATTATTGATCAACTGCCCCTGGTAGGACAGAGGCTTTGTGGAATATACCACGCCCTCAGCTTTGCCCCGCATGGGAGAGATGAAGCACTCCTCAGAGGGAATGTTGGGGTTAAAACGAACGCCACGCTTTGTCAGCTCCGCGCCGCCGCAGAACCGGGCCTCAGGGATCATGCCCACAGTCAGATCGGTGCCGTTATCGGCGGTATAGTGCAGACTTTCGATGTGCAAGCTGTTAAGATAATCGCAACGAGCTTTCAGCTGGGCATTGTGCTCTTCCCAAGCCTTGAGAGGATCTTCCTTTACCCGGGAAGCATCCAAAATAGCCTGCCACAGCTTTTCCACTGCCTGTCCTCTGGACAAACCTGGGAACACCTTCTTTGCCCAAGCCACGCCGGGCACTGCAGCAATACACCACTGCTGGACACCTTCCAGTTGATCGGCATAGGGCTTCAGAATAGGATAGCTCAGCTGCCGGGCCTTGGCGACCTTTTCCATATTCATGCCCTTCAAGCCGTCCGGATCATCGCTGATCAGATGGATGCGGCAGGGCACAGTGTCCACATGATACTGACGGCGCTCCTTCTGCCACTGCTGGACGGCGCCCATAGTCTTTACTGTCTGATAGCGGGTATGAATCTTAGCCAAGGGTTGATAGCTCCACTCCACAGTTACCTGCTTTGCCTTAGCCTTATAAGCTTCTTCTACCACCATGGCAACAAATTCCGGCTGATCCAAGCCGGCATAAATCAAAACTTCCTGTCCCTTTTGCACGTTGACGCCACAGCGAACGATCAGTTTTGCATACTGTCTTAATACACTTTTTTTCATTGGTACTTGCTCCTTTTCAGATTTTCTGCTATTCTATCAAAAAAAGATACTTTCGTCAATTTTTATCTTCGAGGAACGCAGTTATGCTAACAAAAGAAACCTTTCATAAAAAAATCGCCCAAGGTTTGCACCTGTTAGATGGGGCAACCGGTTCTAACCTAATGAAAGCAGGTATGCCCAGAGGCGGCTGTACAGAAACCTGGATCCTTAACAATCCCCAGCCTTTCCTGGACTTACAGCGCAGCTATGTGGCATCCGGATGCCAGATCCTCTATGCCCCGACTTTCCAGGCCCAGCCCATTGCCTTGGAAAAGCAAGGCCTTGCAGATAGAACCGAGGAAATCAACGCCCGGTTGGTGTCCCTTTCCAAATCTGTGGCAGACACCGCCTTGGTGGCAGGTGATCTGACCACCCTGGCTACCTTTACCGACAGTTGGGATCCGGATAAATTTGAGCTGTTGGTAGAAAATTATCAACGGCAGATCCACGGGCTTCTGGAAGGCGGAGCTGATCTTTTGGTGGCGGAAACCTTATTATATCCCCAAGAAGCAGATGCCATCCTTACTGCTGCGGAATTAGAAGGCGCAGAAACTGTGATGTACAGTTTTACTATGCAAGCAGATGGCTCTTTATTTTCCGGTATGGATGCAGGCCCGGTGCTGCAAAACTTAGAGCAGCTGGGTGCTGCCGCGGTAGGCTTTAACTGTGTAGCCGCGGATATGATGACCCCTTATCTTGTCAGCAAGCTCCGCCGGTATGTGAAAGGCCCGCTTCTTTGTAAACCCAACGCCGGCGTGCCGTTGATCGGGGAAGACAACCTCCCCCACTACCCTATGGAGCCTGCTGAGTTTCAGCAGATTTTATCCGAATGTATGACCATGGGTGCAACCCTGGTGGGCGGCTGCTGCGGCACGACCCCAGCCCATTTACGCCCAATGAAATAATCAAAGCAGCCTGATTGACCAGGCTGCTTTTGTTCCTATTTTGTTTATTTTTGTTGCGAACTATTGAAAGTTTTGGTATAATGTAGAAGCTATGAAAAACAAAACACGCTACTATGTCAGCCGCACCAGCGTGCTGACCTGGCTGATGGTGGTTTGCATGGTTTGCTCGGCGGTGGCCCGCATTGTGTTTGTCGGCATGAAAGGACCCGATGAAACAGTAAATCTGTGGAGCCAAATTCTCCTGCCTATTGCAGCAGCCTTGCTATATGCCTCTATCGCCCTTCTGTCTGGAAAAGAACATTTTTACAAGACCGCCATCCCGGTGTGGCTGATCTGCCTGTATTATTTTTATGTCTTGTCCGGTTTCCAATACGGTGCATTCCAGCATATGATCGTCGCTCTCTACGGCATCGCCCTTCTGTTTGTTGCTGTGTTGTACACCCAGATCTCCAGCGGCCACCTCACCGCCCCCTGGCTCATTTGGCCCTTGCTACTCTTCCCTCTGGGCGCGCAGCTGTATTTGGAGCGGAAGGTTCTGCTGACCGCCGATTTCACCACATTGCTTCCGGATATTCTCATGATCAGCGGATGTCTGTTCATGGCTTTGGATGTTCGGGTACACCCTGCCGGTGAGTATCACCCCACCTGGGGCGACCGGTGCGACGGCAGAAAAGTACGCACCTTACCTCCCATGTCTATGGTTACTCCCTACCTCATGGTAGATCGTCAGGACGCCTCCAACAAGTTTGCAGACTCCTTTGAAATCACCAATGTAGAGCGTTACATTCGCGCAAAGCGGAAAGAAGGCTATAGTAACTTCGGCATTATGCATGTTATGCTGGCCTGCTACTGCCGGGGCATTGCCAAGTTCCCCGCCCTTAACCGTTTCCTTTCCGGTCAAAAGGTCTATTCCCGCGGCAAGGATATCCAGTTCTGTTTAACAGTAAAAAAGGAAATGACCACCTCTGCCCCGGATACTGTGATCAAAGTCCACCTGTCCCCCTCTGACACCGCTATTGATGTCTACAACAAGCTCAACGCAGAAGTTGATAAAGTAAAGGACAGCCCTCTGGATTCCGACTTTGATAACACTGCGCAAGCACTTACTTACATCCCCGGTTTGTTCTTGAAGTTTACTGTATGGCTGCTGAAGACCCTGGATTATTTCGGTTGCCTGCCTAAGTTCCTGTTGGAGGTCAGCCCCTTCCACGGCAGTGTGTTCTTCACTTCTATGGGCTCTTTGGGTATTCCCCCGATTTACCACCATCTGTACAACTTCGGCAATCTGCCTGTATTCTGTGCCTTTGGCTGCAAGCGCCGGGTAACAGAAGTGCTGGAAGATGGCACTTTGGTACAGAGAAAGTACATCGACATGAAGGTATCCACCGACGAGCGTATTGCCGACGGTTTCTACTACGCTACCTTCTTTAAGTATTTTAAGCGACTGATGCGTCATCCGGAACAGCTGGATCTGCCCCCGGAAGAAGTCGTACAGGATATTGACTGATGAAATATGAACTTCACGCGCACCTGCCAGAGGATTTTCCCTGGCAGGTGCAATACTATGACACCCTGCCTTCCACCAACACCCATTTAAAGGAATTGGCAGCAAAAGGCGCGCCCCATGGGCTTTGTATTATCGCAGACGCCCAAACAGCCGGACGGGGGCGTATGGGGCGCAGTTTCCTCTCCCCTGCAAATCAGGGGCTATATCTGTCCGTGCTCCTGCGCCCGGGTTGCAAAGCCCAAGATCTGATGCACTTGACCTGTGCTGTAGGACTGGCTGTCTGCGATGCCATTGTGGACACTACCGGTTATCAAGCCGGTATCAAATGGATCAATGATCTGGTCGCCGGCAACAAAAAATTAGGCGGAATCCTCACAGAGCTTTCTGTAGATCCCACCAGCGGAAATGTTGACTATGCCGTGGTAGGCATTGGCATCAATCTGTCCGGTTTGACCTTTCCTGCAGAATTAGAATCCATCGCCACATCCCTAGAGGCTGCTACCGGCGTCGCCCCCAACCGGGATCTTGTGGCTTCCAAACTTCTGATCCATCTGGAGAAAACATCCCAGAAGCTGCTGGAAGAAAAAACCTCTATCATGGCCCGCTACCGCAGCCTATGCATCACCTTGGGCAAAGAGATCACGCTGGTGCAAGAGGGTACGATCCGCCCCGGAACTGCTATGGATATTACCGAGGACGGAAGCCTGCTGGTAAAGCTTGCCGACGGCAGTATCTCTGCTGTAAACTCCGGTGAGGTCAGTGTCCGTGGCCTTTACGGATATCTTTAAAATCAAGTATTGCTTTTTCCGTGGTTTTTGGTTATACTGATAATAGAAACCAAAAAGAAAGGCTGGCCTTTATTATGAAGATTTTTGGAAATATTTTGAAGTTCCTTGCTGCCCTTGCCGCCATCGCTGGCGCTGTGTATGTGGCCGTAACTTACGGCGACCGTATTGTTGCCTGGATTCAGGATAAGCTAGGTCTCGGCTGCTGCTGTGATGACTGCGATTGCTGCTGTTGCGATGACGATTGCGATTGTGATTGCTGCGAAGAAGAAACCGTAGCAGAAGAAGCTCCCGCAGCTGAAGACGCTGACTTTGAAGGCTAATTAGTGAATAAAAAAGCGGCATTCCTCCGGGAATGTCGCCTTTTTATTTGGATTTTTTCTTGGATGTTTCCTTGTAGTCATAAGGAAACACCGTCATATTGATCACGATTCCTACAAAAAGACCGATGGCAGTATCCCAAATGCGTCCGGCAGCATAGGATAGCGGCTGTATTCCCTCTGTGGTACACAAAATCACCACGATCAAGCAAGGAATCTCCGGGGAGAATCGAATGTGCAAACCGTTATACAAGGTAATCACCAGAATAATTCCCATGCCTGCCATCCACAGTCTGGGAATCGGCAGCAACAACAGCACAATTCCCACCGCTGCCCCAAATAATACCCCAACGATCTGGGTCAAACAGGATTCTCTGGATTCTTTACGGGTCGGTTGCACCGCAGCCATAGCTCCCAGCATGGCAAAGATCAATTTGGAGGGAGTCACCCCGTAAGCATCCACCAAAGCCATAGAAATGTACACAGACAGCGCTGTTTTTAAGGTTCGCATTCCCACATGAAAATGAAAATTCCATTTTTGCATTTTTCCATCACCTGGTGATAGCATTCCCCAAAATCGCAAATAAAATAGCCGCAACCTAAAAGGCTGCGGCTTCAATCGTTAATTATCTGAGATTTTGTTAAAAGTGATAGCTGCCCCGTTCATTTCCAGCAACAGCATATCCTTTTCAAGGACATAGGGGAATTTCCGTACTTCCTCGGATTCGTAGACAACCGTCAATTCTCCATCAGCAAGTTCATATGTAAACTTGCGCTCGTTGGTGTGGCCGTTGGCAATGGTAATTTCCTTGCCGGTCAGATCTTCATAGAAATAAAACTGAAGCTTTCCAGGGGCATCCTCCCCTTCTGTGAAGGGATTGATCACTGTCGCTTCCGTTTCCCAAGCACCTACAACACTAAGAGTATCTTTACCAAACAATAAAATTGCGCCTAGGATCAAGGCAAGGGCGGCTACAACGGACAAAATGATAATAGTTTGTTTTTTCATAGTTGCACCTCCTGTATAGAAATCATATCATAGGCAATTGGCAATTGCAACTTTTAATACCAGAAGCAGAGGATGAGTGATTCGAGTTTTAATCTTATGCCGTTATAGGTCGTATTCCGCCTTTAATCCTTTGATTTTCTTTAATATTCCGTAATTTACCGTATTGTCCTCAATGGTCAAAAATCTCTAAAGGGAAAAA
>JAZREX010000032.1:0-31962 GCA_045661025.1 Faecousia sp.
TAGCAACTGAGCTGCAACGGTGTCCGCAGCAGCAGTATCGCTGTCCCCTCCGCAGTCTACCAGATAGGCCTTGTCTTCAAACTGGATCAGCACAGACTGCCCCTGGCCCACATCCATCACAGTTACCCGATAATCATCAAAATCATCCTCACAGTAGGAAGCTGCCAAAGAAATCGCCAGCCCTGCACATAGGCATAGCATAAATATTACCGGGTGTTTCTTTTTTGCCAACAGGAATAACGCCAGCAAAATATAGGCAAACACCAACCACAAAACTACATATTCGCTGCAACAGTATACTGCCGACCAGGGCATAGACGACAGCACTCCTGCAACATACATAACATAACGAATGAGCCATCCAATTACCCATGCAACACATTGTCCCAGAGGAAGCCAAATCACCCCGAGAATACAACCGCAGACAATACCGCAGAAAATAATAGAGACTGCCCACATGGTCAGTAAGTTTGTAATTATGCCCACTATGCTGATCATACCAAAATAATAAGCGCAAAGGGGCGCTGTCATCACCGTTGCGCTAACACTTACACTAACGGTGCTGGCAATACTGCGCAGGATCTTATCTTTTCGCTTTTTACTATTGGGGTTTCCCATCAAACTCATGAGATACCGGTTGACGGGTTTGTAAACCGAAATGATCCCTATAACACACAAAGTAGACAACTGTAGGCTTACAGATGTAATCGCCAGCGGATTGATTCCCAGCAGCACCAAAACTGCAAAAGACAAGGCCGTAGGGGGATCATATTCTTTATTGGCAGCTAAGGCCAATAAGGTTAAAAACTGCATCAAGCAAGACCGCACCACCGAGGGTGTAAATCCAGCCACCGCCGCAAAAAGCAACAGCAGCGGTGCCCCAACTGCCAACCCCACCACCTTATGCCGACCAAAGGTCAAATACATCATGGTCATGAGTATAGAAACATGCAGACCGGAAACTGCTACCACATGGCGGATTCCACTAATTTTCAAACCTGTATCCTGTTCATAGGAGAGTGTATCGCTATCTCCCAGAAGTAGTGCTCTGGCAACCCCCACAGTATCTTTTTCAAACAGATTGTCTAAGTGATCTAAGATACTATGCCGCAGCTTGGCAGGAACATATTTCGAGGGTACTACATCCGCCTTGGTAACCTTAACTTCCTCCTGTGGATATGCTAGCAGAAAAATACCGTCTGCCTGGTGGAATGTTGCCCCTTCCCTGCTGCCAACAGTTGTCATACGCAGGGCAAACGTACCTGTCACCACATCTCCTGGTGACACAGCCTCTATATCATTTAAGTAAACTTGCACCGGATAACTTTTATCTTCCAGTACCAACCTGGCCTCTGCTTGAATGCCATAGTTAGATTCTTTGCTGTAATCCGCAATTTCTATTTGGCAGGTGATTTGCGCACCGTCATAGGTTCTTGCAGTCTGTAAATAACAGCTATCATAGACAAACAGCCAAGCAAAGCCCATGCCAATTCCCAGCAACACTGTTCCAATTCTTTTTAGGTAGCGGGGTTTTGGAATATACAACAAAACGCCGGGTATAACCAATAGTAGCAGCCACAGCGGAACAAACCCCTCCAAGGAATATACGCCCACTGCAACGCTGGCCGCAAATCCTATGACAAACCACATAAGTGCGCGCATATATCCTACCTCCTCTCAAAAAAGGGACGCTGCAACCCGGCAGCGTCCCTTTCTGCTTACTGAATTTTGGATGTGATAAAATCATCCACCTGCGCCAGCGCATCGTCCAGCTTCAGTGCATCCTTGCCGCCGCCCATAGCAGAATCCGGCTTGCCGCCGCCGGAACCGCCGCAAACGGTACAAACCAGTTTTACCAGTTCACCGGCCTTGATGCCCTTTGCGATCGCATCCTTACCGCAAGAAGCAAGGAAGGTGATCTTGTCATCATTGACTGTAGATAGCACCGCTACCACATTAGAAGCCTTATCACGGAGCAAGTCACCCATTTGACGCAGCTTATTGGCATCTGCATTAGGTACAGTTGCTGTAATCACATGCAAGCCGCCGATATTTCTTGCGCCGTATAGGAAACGGTCGACCTCGCCGGCAGCCTCCCGGGCTTTGAATGTCTCCACAGCCCGTTTCAGCGCCTTAATCTCCTCCACCTGAGTTTCCAGCTTTTCAGCCATTTCGCTGGGCTTTGCCTTCAGAATTGCGCAAGCATCATAGATCCGCTTCCGCGCTACTTCCATTTCTGCCAGGCAAGCCTTACCGGTAATTGCCTCGATACGGCGCACACCGGAAGCAACGCTGCCCTCACTTTCGATCCGGAAGGGACCAACCTTAGCGGTGTTGTCCAAATGCGTACCGCCGCACAGTTCGATAGAATATCCACCCATGTTGACTACCCGGACAGTATCGCCGTACTTTTCGCTAAACAGAGCAGTTGCGCCCTGCTCTTTGGCTTCTTCGATGGGCATTTGGCGCACATCGATGCGGTAGCCTTCCAAAACAGCTTCCTGCACAATGGCATCAACACGAGCCAGCTCTTCTGCTGTTACTGCGCTATAGTGAGAGAAGTCGAAACGCAGACGGTCCGGCTCTACCAAAGAACCTGCCTGGTGTACATGATCACCCAACACACTCTTCAGAGCCTTCTGCAACAGGTGAGTTGCAGAGTGGGCACGCATAATGGCCTTCCGGCGCTCCACATCGATAGCAGTGCAGACCAGGTTACCTGTCATAACAGTACCGGATTTCATTTCGCCGCTATGCAGGTATCTTCCGCCCTTGTCTTTCTGAACATCGGTCACCACAAAACGGGCATCTCCGATCAAAATAGTGCCGTGATCTGCAGCCTGACCACCCATTTCCGCATAGAAAGGTGTCTTGTCCAGAACGATCACACCCTTTTCGCCGCCGGTGATAGAACCGGTGACCTCATCCCCAACACAAACGGCCAAAACAGTTGCTTCGCAGCTGTTGACATCGTAACCTACGAAATCGGTAGCAACCACATCCTGGCCAAATTCAATGCCGGACCAAGCCAGATCACCCAGAGCCTTCCGTGCCTCACGGGCGCGGACTCTCTGCTCCTCACGGCAGGCGTTAAACTTATCTATATCCAGAGTCATGCCTTCATCTTCCAGCATTTCGGCAGTCAAATCCACAGGGAAACCGTAGGTATCAGACAGCAAGAATGCATCCTCACCGGAGAACACCTTCTTATCCGCTGCCTTGTGCTCTGCCAGCTTTTCAGCAAAGATTCGCATTCCGGTATCAATGGTACGGGCAAAGTTCTCTTCCTCGTTCTTGACGACCTGGATAATGTGATTTGCACGCTCGCGAAGGTAGGTGTAGTGGCTCTCATTTTCCCGGATAACAGTCTCTACCACCTGATACAGGAAAGGCTTGTTCACGCCTAAGAGCTTGCCATGACGGGCAGCCCGGCGGAGCAGTCGGCGAAGCACATATCCACGGCCCTCGTTGGTGGGCTGTACGCCATCAGCGATCATGAAGGTAGATGCGCGGATATGGTCTGTGATGACACGCAGGCTCACATCTGTCTTGTTGCTCTGACCATAGGATGCACCGGTAATTTCGGTGACATGATTGGTAATGTTCATAACTGTGTCAACATCAAACAAGCTGTTCACATCCTGGCAGACAACTGCCAGACGCTCCAAGCCCATGCCGGTATCAATATTCTTCTGGGCAAGCTCTGTGTAGTTGCCGTTGCCGTCATTGTCAAACTGGGAGAACACGTTGTTCCAAACTTCCATGTAACGGTCGCACTCGCAGCCGACCTTACAGTCAGGGCTGCCGCAGCCGTACTTCTCACCACGGTCATAGTACACTTCACTACAAGGACCGCAAGGGCCGGAGCCATGCTCCCAGAAGTTATCTTCCTTACCCATGCGGAAGATATGGTCAGCAGGCACGCCGATCTCCTTATTCCAGATCTCGAATGCCTCATCGTCATTTTCATAGATAGACGGATACAGGCGGCTTTCCTCCAGGCCGACCACTTTGGTCAAAAACTCCCAGCACCAGGCAATGGCCTCATGCTTAAAGTAATCGCCAAAGGAGAAATTGCCCAACATTTCAAAATAAGTGCCATGACGGGCTGTCTTACCGATATTTTCAATATCACCGGTACGAATACACTTCTGGCATGTGCAGACCCGGCGGCGGGGCGGCTCTACCTCGCCCTTAAAATAAGGCTTCATCGGTGCCATGCCGGAATTGATCAGCAGCAAAGACTGGTCATTTTGGGGAATCAAAGAAAAGCTAGGCAGACGCAAATGTCCTTTGCTCTCAAAAAAGCGCAGAAACATCTCACGCAGCTCATTGACTCCGTACTGTTTGTTACTCATTGGATTTACCTCCATATCAATTTCAAAAAAATAAACCTCGCCCATACCATAGGGGCGAAGTTCTCGCGGTACCACCCTAATTCATCCGTGAAGGATATCTTAGTTACCCTGTAACGGGAGCACCCGCCCCGGTCATCCCGGGTGGCTTGAAAGTGGCTTGCAGGCATTGACAGAGGGCTTTCACCAATCCCCTCTCGCTTCTGATATCTATCTCCTGCTTGGCTTCCGCATTGCCTTTGCATATCGTGGTTATTTTATCATAATGAGCAAAAAAGTCAATGGTTTTTCGCAAAAAGACCCGGTTTCCCGGGTCTTTTTTCTTTAAGCATTCTCTTCCAACCAATCTTTCAAGGCAGCTCTGCCCTCTTCACTCATGGGAAAGGTATTACTTCCCTCCATTTGGCTTAATTCATAGCACAAATTCCCATGCCAGAATTCTGCAAAAATTTCGCTCTTTTGAAAATCCACTTCCTTAGGGGTTGCCTTAACAACTTTCGGCTCGATTCGAAAGCGCAGCTTTCCGTAAGAGCCGGTAAATACATTATTCATAGCAAAGGTGTGCAAGGTAGGAATAAATAATTCTTCCATCTTAGTCCTCCATTAGTTCTTCCATTTCATCCAACAGTTGTTCAAACAGCTTTAGCGCCGCATCCACCGGCGCAGTAGATGTCATATCCACACCGGCATCTTTTAGCAATTCAATGGGATTTTTGGAACAGCCGCCAGACAGGAAATTCATATAATCCTTCACTGCCACCTCTCCCTCATCCAAAATCCTGCGAGACAGCGCGATTGCCGCAGAATATCCGGTGGCGTACTGGAACACATAGTAATCATAGTAGAAATGAGGGATTCTTGCCCACTCCACCGCGATCTGATCATCAACAACCATATCCGGGCCAAAATACAGTTCATTGAGCCGGCGGTATTCCCGGCACAAAACCTCTGCCGTCAAGGTCTGCCCTGCCTTTACCATATTGCCAATATTCATTTCAAACTCTGCAAACATGGTCTGGCGATATAGTGTGCCCTTAAATTGCTCCAGGAAATGATTGATAAGGTATGCCCGTTCCTTTTTATCTGTAGTTTTGCCCAGCAAATACTCCATCAAAAGCGCTTCATTGCAGGTGGAGGCAACCTCCGCCACAAAGATCACATAGTCAGCATCCACCGGTGTTTGCTTCAAATTGGAATAATAAGAATGCAACGCATGGCCCATTTCGTGGGCTAAGGTGAACTGACTATCCAATGTGCCATCATAATTTAGCAGTACATACGGATGCACACGAGCACCGGCAGAGTATGCGCCACTACGCTTGCCAACATTCTGGTAGACATCGATCCAACGGTTTTCAAAACCCTGCCGTAGCACCTTTCGGTACTCCTCTCCCAAAGGCGCAACCGCTTCATAGACCGTCTGCTTTGCCTGATGGAAATCAATGGGTCGATCCACATCCTGCACCAAAGGTGTGTAGATATCGTAAAAATGCAGTGCATCCACACCCAACAGCTTTTTCCGCAAGCGCACATATCGGTGCATTTTATCCAAGTTTTGATGCACCGCTTCAATCAGATTGGTATACACAGAAGTGGGCACACCGGTCGCATCCAACGAAGCTTCAAAAGCGCTGTCGTACTTTCTTGCCTGGGCAAAGAATTTCAGTTGCTTATTTTGGGCATCCAGCATGCCTGCGGCTGTATTTTTAAACTGATCAAATCCGGAATACAGGTTTTCATATGCACTTTTGCGAAGCTGGCGATCAGGGCTTTGCTGGTAGGAGATAAATGTGCCCTGGGTCAGGGTATGCTTTTCTCCTTTACTGTCCACAGCATCCCGGAAAGACATGTCGGAATTGGTCAAAGTACCATAGAGATTGTCCGGGGTTTGGGCCATCTCTCCAGTAGCTGCCAACAGCCGCTCCTCCGCCTCAGACAGCACATGGTCTTTTCTGCGTCTTAAGTCTGTTAAGAAACGGCGATAACGGGAAAGCCCTGGATACTGGCCATAAAATTCTTCCATCTGTTCATTGGAAATTGCCATAATCTCGGGAGTTTCAAAACTGGTAGCTGCATTGATTTCTACAATTTTACTCATCAGTTCTCCGGTCATCGCCTGGTAGACGCTGTCCCTGGTATCCTCGTCAGCCTTCCGCATAGCGTAATTGGCCAGCCGCTCGATCTTCACATTGCAATCTTCTGCAGCTTTTAAAAATGCAAACAAAGTTTCACCGCTCTGTGCCAATTTACCGGCATAGCTCTGAAGCTTATTCTTTTCCTCTTCCAGCGTCTGGGCATCTGTCTTCCAGGCTTCATCAGAAGCGTACAAATCCGTCAGATCCCAGGTGTATTCCTCCGGGATCTCCTGCCGCTGCCGTACTTGGTTTAAAAAATCCATGATAGCCTCCCGTATTTCGTGATTATATTATACCATATTCGACCAAAAATGCAATGTTAGGCTTGCAATTAAGTACCCCTTATGCTAAAGTTTACCCTGGTGATAAATATGCGCAAAAAATTACAAGGAAGTGCTTTCCTTCTTCTTGCAACCATTATCTGGGGCTCTGCTTTTGTATCCCAAAGTGTGGGAATGGATCATATCGGGCCATTTACTTTCCAGGCAGTCCGGTGCTTTTTAGCGGTGCTTGGAATGCTGCCAGTGGTTTTGGTTGTCGACCGTTTACAAAAAAGAAAACACGGCTTTTGGCATCAATGGGCAAATCCCAAACTGTGGAAAGCAGGTTTGCTTTGTGGCATCCCTCTATTCTTAGCCTGCAATCTGCAACAGTTAGCTTTGGTGGACACCGATGCTGGTAAATCCGGCTTTCTAACCGCCATGTACATAATCATTGTACCCATTATAGGTATTTTTCTGAAAAAGAAAACTACATTTTTAGTGCCTGTCAGTGTCCTGCTGGCTACCATTGGACTATACTGCTTAAGCTGTGTGGGCGTTACCTCAGTGAACACCGGGGATCTATTACTGCTGGGCTGTGCCTTCATGTTTGCTGTACAAATTACCTTCGTGGATATCTTTGTAAACGATGTAGACATTCTACGGCTGAATACCATACAAGCCCTTGTCTGCTCGGTACTTTCCACAATTGTAATGCTCATCACAGAAACACC
Organism: Faecousia sp.; assembly: GCA_045661025.1. Classification (GTDB taxonomy): domain Bacteria; phylum Bacillota; class Clostridia; order Oscillospirales; family Oscillospiraceae; genus Faecousia. The sequence goes on from JAZREX010000032.1 coordinate 7,485, forward strand.
CACCTGGTCCGGCATCGCTGCCTGCGCTCTGCCTCTGGCCCACACGGGATTTTTATCTATGGGTGCTGCTTATACTCTGCAAATTCTAGGACAAAAGAACTTAGACTCCACAGCAGCTTCTCTGCTTATGAGTTTAGAATCGGTGTTTGCCGTATTATTCGGGGCAATGATCCTGGGCGAAACCATGACCAAATATGAGATCATTGGCTGTATCCTTTTGTTCATCGCTGTGATTTTGGCGCAAGTTCCTGTGCCCCAAAGAAAAACTAGATAAAAAAGACGCATCCTCTCTTATGGAAAGGATGCGTCTTTTCTTATTTTTTATCCGCGGCAATGATACGCTTCATTGCATCAATGCCCACTTTGACAGCACCACTGGTATCCTCTGTCATAGGCTGAGCTAAACCGGCCTTTTCCCGTTCCTGATTCCAAACCACATGGAAACAACTACCACAGCGAACACCCAAAGCCGCCGCCACCACAAACAGTGCAGCAGACTCCATTTCGCTGGCTTTCACGCCCAGTCGTTTCCAGCTATCCCACTTTTGGAGCAATTCATAATACACCGGGGATTTCTCGGGAGAATGCTGGCCGTAGAAGGCATCCTTACACTGGACAACGCCTGTATGGGTTCGATAGCCCAAATCACAGCTGGCAGCCTTCAGCGCCGCGGTGATATCAAAATCAGCAACTGCGGGAAATTCTATAGGGGCATATTCCATAGAAGTATGCTCATAGCGCACAGCACCGGTGGCAACTACCACATCCCCCGGCATCACATCCATATGGATGCCGCCGCAAGTACCAATACGGATAAAAGTATCTGCGCCAATGGCGGCAAGTTCTTCCATAGCAATAGACGCAGAGGGCCCACCAATGCCTGTAGAGCATACCGACACCGGTTCTCCCAACAAGGTGCCGGTGTAGATATTATATTCCCGGTTCATCCCAATATGCCGAGGGTTGTCAAAGTAGGAAGCGATGGCCTCGCAGCGACCGGGGTCTCCGGGCAAGAAGCAATAACGGCCTACATCCCCCTGCTTGCAATGAATATGATACTGCATTCCGATATCTTGCATCCCATTCAACTCCTAACATTAAAATAGGCTAACCTGGCTGGTGTCTGGCATGCTGCCAAAAGCACCGGCCTCTTTGAGCATTTGAATATGGGTTTTGGAGACCTTGGGGCAAGCTGCCGCCACTTCCTCAATAGAAAGGAAATTCTTACCTTCTCTTCCCTCCATCAGATTCCATGCAGCATTTTCTCCCAAACCAGAAATTGCCACAAAGGGCGGACGAATTTTTCCGTCCTCAATTAAAAACTTTGTTGCATGGCTCTTATACAGATCGATAGGCAAGAATTCCAGCCCTCGCAAATAGAACTCGTAAACGACTTCCAATGTGGTCAACAGATCTTCATCCTTGTCTGTGGCATCCTCATTGCCATCGATGGCTTTAATATTAGCAATAGCCGCTTCCATACCGGCAGTCATAAGGCCTGCATCAAAACCACCCTTTTGGCTTCTACGGTAAAAATAAGCCGCATAGAACGCCAAGGGATAGTACACCTTAAACCAAGCGATCCGAAACGCCATCATAACATAAGCCACAGCATGGGCCTTAGGGAACAAGTACTTGATCTTCTTACAAGAGCCGATATACCAGTCCGGCACACCAGCGTCCTTCATTTCCTGCTCCGCCCCATCCGGTAGACCTTTGCCCTTTCGGACAGCCTCCATGATCTTAAAAGCCCGCTTTTCCGGGATACCGCAAGAGATCAAATACACCATGATGTCGTCACGACAGCCAATCGTTCCGTCAACAGTAGCCGTACCGGATACGATCAGATCCTTTGCGTTACCCAGCCACACATCTGTACCGTGAGAGAAGCCAGACAACCGCACCAGGGTATCAAACCGGGTGGGCATAGTATCCATCAACATACCACGGGTAAACCGGGTGTTAAACTCCGGGATCGCCACTGCACCGGTGGGGCCCAGGATCTTATCGTCCTCATACCCTAAAACCTTGGAGGAGGTAAAAATAGACATAGTCTTTTTATCATCCAAGGGGATCGTCTTGGCATCCACCCCGGTCATATCCTCCATCATTCGGATCATGGTTGGGTCATCATGGCCCAGCATGTCCAGTTTCAGCAGGTTTTCTTCCATGGAGTGATATTCAAAATGGGTGGTAATCTGATCGGAATTAGGGTCATCCGCCGGGTGCTGCACCGGGCAGAAATCCCAGATCTCGTTTTCTTGCGGGATAACCACCAGACCGCCGGGGTGCTGGCCTGTGGTGCGTCTGACACCCACACAGCCGCTGGCCAAGCGGTTTTCTTCTGCCCGACCTACAGACTTTCCACGCTCAGACAGATATTTCTTAACATAACCAAAAGCCGTCTTTTCTGCCACAGTTCCCACAGTACCTGCCCGGAAAACATGAGATTTTCCAAACATTTCCGTACAATACGCGTGGGCATTGGCCTGATACTCACCGGAGAAATTGAGGTCAATATCCGGTACTTTATCGCCACCAAAGCCAAGGAATGTCTCAAAAGGAATGTTAAAACCATCCTTTGCAAAGGCTGTCCCACATTTCGGGCACACATCATCCGGAAGGTCTGCGCCACAGGCATAGCCCTTAGGCACATCGAAGGTGGTGTATTTACATTCAGGATTGGGGCAGCGGTAATGGGGCGGGAAAGAGTTAACCTCCGTAATACCGGACATAAATGCCACAATGGAAGAACCTACAGAACCACGGGAGCCGACCAGGTAGCCGTGATCCAGCGAGTTTTGCACCAGCCGCTGGGCGGACATGTAAATCACATCGTAATGGCAACTGATAATATCATTGAGCTCCGTGTCCACGCGCTTTTGAATCAATTCCGGAGGATTTTCTCCGTAAAGACGGTGCATTTTTCCGTATACCAGTGCCTTCAGATCCTCTACAGAATTTTCGATCTTCGGTGCAAACAGATTATGGGGTACAGGCCGCATATTCTTGTGGCTTTCACACATATCTGCGATCCGGTTGGGATTGGTTACCACCACCTCATAGGCCTTTTCTTCGCCTAAATAGGCAAACTCCTGTAACATCTCATCGGTGGTACGGAAATATAAGGGATTATCCTTATCGCAGTCATCAAAGCCCTTGGTGGCAAGCAGTATATGCCGGAATATCTCATCTTCCGGATTTAGGAAATGCACATCACCGGTGGCACACACCGGCTTGTTGAGTTCCTCTCCCAGCCAAACGACCTTCCGGTTAAAGTTGCGCAGGTCCTCTAAGTCCTTTGCCATGCCCTTTTCCAGCATAAACCGGTTATTGGCCAAGGGCTGAATTTCCAGGTAATCGTAGAAAGAAGCGATCCGTTTCAGCTCATCGTCGCTTTTGCCGTCCAAAATCGCCTGGAACAACTCACCTGCTTCACAAGCTGAGCCAATGATCAGACCCTCCCGCAGACGGATCAATTCCGATTTGGGGATTCTGGGCACGCGCTTAAAATACTTCAAATTGGAATCGGAAACCAGATGATACAGATTCCGCAAACCAACCTGATTTTTCGCAAACAAGATAATATGCCGGGCGCGGCGCTCCCCAATGCGGCCCTTGGAACGCAAGCCCTCCATGGCAGGATTGATCTGCTGCACAGTAGAAATTCCCATCTGAGACAGCTTGTCTATGAATCTTGCCATGATCATGCCGCAAATGGCTGCATCATCTGCAGCCCGATGGTGATTAAATTCCGGCAAGCTTAATGCATTGGCCACCACATCCAGCTTGAATTTACTAAGCTCCGGCATCAAATTCTGGGCCAATATCAATGTATCTGCCGATGTGAGTGTATAGGCAATACCCTGGCGTTCACATTCTGCCCGGATAAAGCCGGTGTCAAAATCTGCGTTGTGGGCAACCAGCACAGAATCCCCCACAAACTCCAAAAACTGAGGCAACACATCTTCGATCTTGGGCGCACCCACAAGCATCCCATCGGTGATGCCGGTGAGTTCAATGATCCTTGCCTCCAGCTTCCGCTCCGGGTCTACAAAGGTCTGGAAGCGGTCGATCTCTTGTCCGTTTTGCATCCGAACAGCACCGATCTCAATAATCCGGTCATTTTTGGAAGACAGACCTGTGGTCTCCAGATCAAATGCCACATAGCTACCGTCAAAGGGCATATCCTGATCCCCATGCACTACGATCCGGTCATCCACATCATTGACATAATAGCCCTCGCAGCCATAGAGGATCTTAATAACCTCATCTGTACCTGCCACCTTAGGCGGGCCTTTCCAATCCTCGATTGTATGCAACGCATCGGTGAAGGACTGCACGCAGCCGTGATCTGTGATCGCAATAGCACGATGCCCCCAAGCAGCTGCCTGTTTGATGGCCGCCTTGGTGTTTGTCAGCGCATCCATATTACTCATCGTCGTATGTAAATGCAACTCCAACCGCTTACCGTTTTGTGCAGTATCTACCCGCTTTTCCATCGTGCCGGGCATAATGCTATTGGGCCGCAAGACCATTTCATTGTCAAACTGATTGATCATCAACCGGCCTTGAACACGGATCACAGAGCCAACCTTAATGTTCTCCAAAATAGGCTTTGCCTCATTGTTTTCCATAAAACGGTTGATTCGCACAGAACCCCGATCATCGGTCATATCAAAATTAATGACCCAAGCGTTACGCTTTTTTAGTTCCTTGTGTTCAACGCTAAACACCCGGCCTTCCACAATTACGCTGCCAAGATCCAAAGTGATCGTTTCCATAGGCACAGCTTTGCCCTTAAAGGGCTTGCCGTAGATAGCGCCGGTGTCCTGTTGGCTTGCAGCTTCTTTCTTTTCTCCAAAGGTCGGCTTAGGCAGATCCCGGATCATAGAACCCCGCATTTTTTCCATTGCTTCAAACAATGCCGCACCTTCCAAGTGTTCCCCTGCTTCGATGTAAATAGACACCTTGGTAGAAAAACGCTCCTGCAGGACACTACAAACCTTGGGGACGATCTCCTGCAAAGCATCTTTGCCGTTGGCCTTTAATTGGATTGTCAGGTTCTGACCTTCCCAATGCCACTGGGCCCCTGCCAGCGTACCTCTGGTCATAGAATTGTGGCAGACAAACAACTCCATCAATTCCTCAGGTTCCATTTTTTCCAGCTGGTCTGCCGGGTGGGTCGCTGTCAAGTCCATGCCCCGCAGGCCATAGCACTGACAGATCTCCTCCGCTGCCTGGTTAAGCAGCCGCTGGGGAATGTAAATTTCAGAGTGAACCACAACCGAGATCCGCCGGGTAGCCGGATCAATATCTGCAGCAACCACGGCCGCCTGGTCCAGAGCTTGCAAAAGCTGGGCCGGCGGCTGGTATTGGGCAAACATATTCAAAAAACGGACTTGTTCACTCATAAGATCCCTCAAAGTTTTTCAATTCTCTTTAGCAGTGCGGGCAGCAACTGATCATAGGGCAGTTTTTCGATCTGTACACCCTTTTCAAACAACATGCCGCAATCATCGCCGCCGGCAATACCGATGTCGGCTTCCCGGGCTTCTCCCGGTCCATTAACGATACAACCCATCACCGCGACTGTAATGGGTTTCTTACAATCTTTTAACGCTTCATCCACTTGATTCACAAGGCCAATCAAATCGATTTTTGTGCGGCCGCAAGTGGGACAAGAAATGATATTAACGCCCTCTTTGCGTAAGCCTGCCGCCTTTAAAATATCCTTGGCGGCATAAATCTCTTCTACGGGATCATCGGTCAAGCTAACACGGATCGTATCGCCGATCCCGTCTAAAAGCAGTGCGCCAATTCCCATGGCAGACTTCATAAGGCCCATACGCACAGGACCGGTTTCTGTTACGCCGATATGCAGCGGATAATCGCACTTGGAGCGAAACAGCCGGGCTGCCTCCACCATAGTAGGTACGGTAGAAGATTTCATAGATACACAGGTATCATAAAATCCAAATTTTTCTAATAGAGCAATATGCTCAAAAGCGCTTTCCACCAGCGCCTGGGCCGTGGGATGGCCATACTTTTCCAAAAGTTTCTTGTCCAAACTGCCGCCATTAACGCCAATGCGGATCGGAATCTTCCGTTCCTTGCAAACAGACACAACTGCTTCCACTCGGTCTTCCCCGCCAATATTGCCGGGATTAATGCGAATCTTGGAAGCGCCGCCTTCTGCAGCCGCAATGGCCAGTTTATAGTCAAAATGAATGTCCGCTACCAACGGCAAGGGTGACTGCTTACAAATTTCGCCAAAAGACTTGGCAGTTTCCATATTGGGCACTGCCAAGCGGACGATCTGACAGCCGGCATTTTTCAAAGCCTCAACCTGGGCAAGACTACCGGGAATATCCGTGGTCTTAGTGTTGAGCATAGACTGAATTGCAACAGGGGCACCACCGCCTATGGGAACGCCGCCTACCATGATCTGTCTTGTCATGTTGTTCACCTCTTAAAAATGGCAAAAATATCTTTAAACATAATCACAGCCATAAGACCCAGAAGCAGGATCATACCCACAGCATGAATATATCCTTCGATCTTAGGGTTGACTTTCTTCTTTATAATTGCTTCTACTGTGGTAGTAAGCAGCAAGGCAACCGCCCGACCACCATCCAAAGCCGGAATAGGCAGCAAATTCATCACCGCTAGGTTAATGGCAATAAAGCCGCCAAAATACAACATATTTAGAAATGCATCTGCGGCAGTTTCCGAGGCATCGGCAGTATCTGCCATGATCTGTACGATCCCCACAGGGCCGGACATATCCCGCAAGCCCGCTTGACCTGTGAGCAGCATCTGCAAACTGAGGCGTACTGTCCGAACAGTATTCAATGTGCTGTTCCAGGTATAGGCCAGTTTATCGGCAAAAGTTGCATCCTTTAGGGTAAAATTTATGCCGTACAATTCGTAAGTGTTTCCATTTTCATCCGTTTCCGGATGCTTCTGCATCTCAAAATCCTGCAACAGGACCTGTTTCCCGCCACGCTGCACCACAACATCGTGGACATCGCCGGGATTTAAAGATAGAAGCATAGAAAAATCAGATTGCAGGTATACCTTTTCCCCATCTACCTCTACGATCCGATCTCCCACATGGAAACCGTCCTGAGAATTGACTGTGCTGAAGCTTTCAAAGCTTTCAATCACCGGCTCTACATACTGCTGCATAGGCAGAAACACAATCAACAAGATCAAAAAACCGGCCACAAAATTCATAAAAGAACCTGCCAGCAGAATCACAAGCCGCTTCCACCATTTGGCTGCGCCAAAGGCCCGGGGGTTATCCGATTCCTGATCCTCCCCTTCCATGGCACAAAATCCGCCAATAGGAATACAGCGCAGAGAGTAGGTAGTTTCCCCTACCTGCTTTTTAAACAGCACAGGGCCCATGAACATAGAAAATTCATTGACCTGGACACCGGACAGCTTGGCTGCCGCAAAATGACCCAGCTCATGAATGAAGATCAGAAAACTAAAAAGTAAGATTGCGAAAAGAATGCTCATGCTTATCCTCGATTCAAAGAATTTTTGGCTTCTCGCACTGCCTGTCGCGCCAAACGGTCTGCATTCAATATCTCATCCAAAGTTGGGTGGGCAATAAAAGGAACAGTGTCCACCGCATGCTGCACCAACCGGTAAATATCATAAAAGCCGATCTCATCGCGCAGGAACATGGCTACCGCTTCTTCATTGGCGCCATTCATCACCGGGCATGCCGTACCGCCTTCTTTAGCGCAGCGACGGGCCAGGGCCAGGCAAGGAAACGCATCCATATCCGGCTCACAGAAAGTAAGTGCACCACACTTGGTAAGATCCAGAGTATCTACAGGGCTGGGCAACCGCTCCGGATAGGTCATCGCCAGCTGAATCGGCAGCCGCATATCCGGGCTTCCTAACTGCGCCATGACCGCGCCGTCTGTAAACTCCACAAAGCTGTGGGCAATGCTCTGCCGATGGATCACCACATCCACCTGCTCCAAAGGCAGCCGGTACAGCCGCATGGCTTCAATCACCTCTAAGCCCTTGTTCATCAGCGTTGCGCAGTCAATGGTGATCTTATCACCCATTTTCCAGTTGGGATGGCGCAAAGCATCTGCTTTTGTAACTTGCCCCAGAGCCTCCTTAGTCATTCCAAAGAAAGGGCCGCCGGAACAGGTAAGAATCAAGCGCTTGATTTCTCTGGGATGAGAGCAGCCCATGAGACACTGAAAAATCGCAGAATGTTCTGAATCCACAGGGATGATCTGCACCCCATTGGCCTTAGCAGCATCCATCACCAGTTCTCCTGCGCAGACCAAGGTTTCCTTGTTGGCAAGACCGATGCGTTTTTTCGCTTTAATGGCTGCCATGGTGGGCTTCAACCCTACCATACCAACTACAGCGGTGATGACACAATCCGCCTGTTCCATGGTAGCCGCGCGAATTAAACCGTCCTCTCCCCAAAGAATTTCAATGGAAAGATCACTCAGTTCTGCCTGCAGAGCTTTCGCAGCCTCCTGGGTAGACATCACCGCAAGAGCTGGCTGATACTTTCTGCATTGCTGGGCCATCCGCTCTACATTAGAACCGGCAGTGAGGGCGCAGACAGGAATTCCTAAATTATCGATAATGTCCAAGGTCTGCCGGCCGATAGAGCCGGTAGAACCCAAAATACTAACACATTTTACCATAACATCACATTACAAACGGGAGCAGAAGCAACAGAACTTCTGCCAAAGGGCCAACAACGATCATAGAGTCAAAGCGATCTAAAATACCACCGTGTCCGGGGATCAAATTTCCGTAATCCTTGATCCCGTACTGACGCTTGATCACCGAGAAGCTCAAATCACCGAATACACCGGCAAAAGAACCCAGAATGCCATAGACTGCACCAATCCCGTAGTTGACCGGCATATCCAAAAATACAGCCAAGATCAAGCAGTAAATCAGCATACCCACGATTGCGCCCAGCACACCGCCAACAAGGCCTTCCACGGTCTTTTTCGGGCTGATGGTGGGGGCTAACTTATGCTTACCGAAGGTCAAACCTGCAAAATAAGCACCGGTATCTGACAAGAACGCCAAGATAAAGGGAATAAATACATAAACCTTTCCCGCTTGCATAAAGAAAATACGTACCACAGAGCCCAGCAACAGGGGTACAATCACACCGCCCATAAAGCAAATTGCCAGCTTATCCAGCCCAAGATTTCCCTGTGAGGCCATAATCTCAGCAAACAGGGCGATCCAAAACAGGACGACGCCCAGAAGCAGCCAACCGTAACCAATATCCAGGCCGCACCACAGCACGCACCAAAAACTGCTGACCATTGTGTAGACAGTTAAGCGCACATGCTTCACTGCACCGGTACCAGCAAGCAATTCGTAGGCGCCAACAGCTGCCATCAAGGCAAACACAATAGCAGTACACACCTTAGGCGCAAACAACAAAACCACCAGCAGGGCCGGAAGCAGCGCGACTGCCGCAATCACTCTTGTTTTCATATTAAACGCCTCCAAACCGACGGTTCCGACTATGATATTCTGCAATCGCCTGATCTAACTCCTTGGGGCCAAAATCCGGCCAAAGGACATCCATAAACACATATTCAGAGTAGGCAGACTGCCACAAAAGGAAGTTGCTGGTACGCTTTTCACCGGAAGGACGAATGATTAGTTCCGGGTCCGGAACATCTGCCGAATACAAATAAGAAGACAGCAGATCCTCCGTTAGATCCTGAGGCGCATACTTCCCTGCCGACACATCGTCAGCAAACATCCTTGCTGCCCGCACCAGTTCATCTCTGCCTCCATAATTTAAGCAAAAATTCACCTGTACATCCCCAAAACCCAGAGACTTATTTTCCGCCTCAATACAAAGCTTTTGCAGATCCGGACTCAAGCGGCTTAAATCACCAAAGAATTTAAACCGGACATGGTTTTTTGCCATATCCCGCAAGGCTTCTTTCAGGTAATTGCCCAGCAGCTTCATAATGCCGCCCACTTCCTCTGTAGAGCGTTTCCAATTTTCTGTAGAAAAGGCATACACCGTCAGATACTGCACACCCAGGGTGCGACAGTAATTGGCAATTCGGCGAAAGCTCTCCGCACCGGCAGCATGACCTGCATTTCTGGGCAGGCCCCGCTTCTTTGCCCAACGGCCATTGCCGTCCATAATAATAGCAATGTGCCGAGGGGGCTGTAAATTGTTCTTATCCATATCCGTATTGGCCATATACAACCTCTTTAAAACTAGCATATTGGGGGCGCAAGCGCCCCCAATCCATTAAATAGACATCAATTCTTTTTCCTTGGCTGCCAAAGCTTCATCTGCCTTCTTGATATACTTATCCAGCAGATCCTGCAGATCCTTTTCTGCCTTTTTCTGGTCATCTTCAGTGATCTCAGAGTTCTTCTTCAGCTTCTTGATATAATCCATGCCGTCACGACGGATGTTACGCATGGCAACCTTTGCCTCTTCTGCGTACTTCTTTACCTGCTTGGTCAGATCCTTACGGCGTTCCTCAGTCAGTTGGGGGAATACCAGACGGATTACCTTACCATCGTTTTGAGGGTTGATACCCAGGTCGCTGGACTGGATCGCCTTCTGAATTTCCTTCAGCAGGGTGGTATCCCAGGGCTGAATCACCAAGGTGCGGGCATCCGGGGTAGAAATGGTTGCCACGCCGTTCAGCGGCGTTTCACTACCATAGTATTCCACAACAATTCGGTCAAGAACCTTTGCATTGGCGCGACCTGCGCGAACAGCACCGAATTCCTCGTTCAGATGATCCAGGGACTTTTCCATTCTTGCACCGTATTCTTTAAAATCAACACTCATTTGTTGTATCCTCCTTTACGATTGTTCCGATTTTTTCACCGCAAACCACACGGTAGATATTTTCAGGATCTGCCAGAGCAAAGCAAACCAATGTCATATGATTGTCCATAGCCAAAGTCATTGCAGTAGTATCGGTAGCTTTCAGGTGCTTTGCCAATACTTCATCATACGTCAGTTCATCATACTTTACCGCAGTGGGATCCAGATTGGGGTCAGCAGAATAAATGCCGTCCACATTTTTGGCCATTAAAATGGCATCTGCCTCAATTTCCACACCCCGGAGCACCGCGCCGGTGTCTGTGGAGAAGTAGGGATTTCCAGTACCGGCAGCAAAAATCACAATTTTGCCCTCATTCAAATAACGGTCTGCAGTATCACGGGTGAAGTATTCTGCAAACTTATTCATTTCCACAGCGGTAAGTACACGGGCGTCCATGCCATGCTTTTCCAAAGCATCCGCCACAGCGATGGAGTTCATCACCGTTGCTAGCATGCCCATGGCATCACCGTGGGAGCGCTGCATTTTATCTGCGCCATCCTTCACACCACGCCAGAAATTGCCACCGCCGATAACAATACCAATTTGTACGCCTTGCTTATGACATTTACCGATCACTTCGCAAACAGAGTTGATCATTTGAAAATCCAAACCTCGATGGGCATCGCCTGCCAGGGCCTCGCCGCTGATCTTCAAAAGGATTCGTTTATACTTTATTTGTTCCATGAAAATCACTCCTCTCTAACATCCCCTATTTTATAATAATTCCATCAAATTGACAACTATAATTTCACATTTTTCCGAAAATGTTTTTCAAATTTTATATTCTTTGTTGCAAAGCGTAAAATCTACCGGAATATTCCTGAATATCAGTTGCAAAACAAATAAAAATCGGTTATAATATTTCAGACTTTTACCAGAAAAGAGGATTCTACGATGGCTGAAATCACAGAAAGCAAGAATTTCATCCACGCATTTATTGAAGAGGATATTGCAGAGGGTGGCCGCTTTGCCGGCAAAACCGTTCACACCCGGTTCCCTCCCGAACCCAACGGTTATCTGCATATCGGACATTGTAAGGCATTGATCATTGACTTTGGTACTGCCGAAAAGTTTGGCGGTCTGTGCAACCTGCGTATGGACGACACAAACCCCACCAAAGAGGATGTGGAGTTTGTAGAGGCCATCAAGGAGGATATTCACTGGCTGGGCTTTGACTGGGATGACCGGTTCTATTACGGCTCTGACTATTTTGAAAAGGACTACGAATATGCCGTAGAGCTGATCAAAAAGGGTCTGGCTTATGTATGTGAACTGACTCCCGACCAGGCCAAGGAGAGGCGCGGTGATCTGAACACCCCTGCCGCCTCCCCCTACCGGGATCGTCCCATTGAGGAGAGTTTGGACCTGTTCGCCCGGATGCGTGCCGGCGAATTTGAGGACAACAAGTACACCCTGCGGGCCAAGATTGACCTCGCCTCCGGCAACTTTAACATGCGCGACCCGGTTATCTACCGGATCCGCCATATGCACCATCACCGTCAAGGTGATAAGTGGTGTATTTACCCCATGTATGACTTTGCCCATCGTATTCAGGACGCGCTGGAAGGCATTACCCACAGTCTGTGCTCTTTGGAGTTTGAAAACCACAGACCTTTGTATAACTGGGTTGTAGAAAATGTCTCTGTCCCCCACCCTCCCCGGCAGATCGAGTTTGCCCGTCTGGGCATCGATCACACTGTGCTCAGCAAGCGTAAGCTTCGCGCCTTGGTGGAGAATGGCTATGTTTCCGGCTGGGATGACCCCCGTATGCCTACCCTGTGCGGCCTGCGCCGTCGGGGTTATACCCCCAAGTCCATTCGCAATTTCTGTGACCGGGTCGGTGTTGCAAAATCCCCCAACACCATTGAGTATAGCTTCTTGGAGTACTGCCTGCGGGAGGATCTGAACGAAACTGCTCAGCGCGTCATGGCTGTTCTGAAGCCTATCAAACTGACCATCACCAACTACCCCGAAGGCCAGCAAGAAATCTTTGAGGTTGAAAACAACCCCAACGATCCGGATGCCGGCACCCGTCAAGTTTCCTTCTCCCGCAACCTGTGGATCGAAGCAGACGATTTTCTGGCTGAGCCTGTACCTAAGTACAAGCGTCTGTACCCCAACGGACCGGAGTGCCGTTTGAAGGGCGCATACCTGATCCAGTGCACCGGCTGTGTGTTGGATGAAGAAGGCAATGTGGTGGAAGTTCTGGCCACTTACGATCCCAACTCCCGTGGCGGCGACCCTGCAGACGGCCGCAAGGTCAAGGGCGCTACCATTCACTGGGTAGATGCAGATAACTGCGTAGAAGCCGAGGTGCGTCAGTACAGCAATCTGTTTGACGATCCCGATCCGGACGCTGCCGGCAAGGATTTCCTGGCTTGTATGAACCCCAACTCCTTGGAAGTTCTCACCGGCTGTAAGCTGGAAATGAGCCTGAAAAATGCCAAAGCCCCTGCTTCCTACCAGTTCATGCGTTTGGGCTATTTCTGCCCCGACAGCAAAGACTCTTCTGCGGAGCATCTGGTATTTAACCGTTCTGTCAGCCTGAAGGACAGTTTCAAGCCCTCTAAATAACAAACAAAATCCGCACTTCAATTTGAAGTGCGGATTTTTATTACTTAGACATTTGCAAACACATCGGCAACCTTTTTCAGCATTTGCCGGATAGGCAACTGATAAGGACAGCGGCTTTCACATTCGCCGCATCCAATACAATCAGAGGCATTCTTTTTCTGGGCCTTATAACGCATCACTGCCCAATCTTTCAAATTATAACGGGTGTAATAGCCCTCAAACAAAAACTGAGAGTAGATGGTAATTCCCGCGCTGCAGGGCGCGCAGTAATTACACCGACGGCAGAATTGTGTACCCAGGCTATCACGAATCTGCTGTACCTTTTCCTGCTGAGAGGCTGTTAGGGGCGATGTATCAGAAACAGCAGCAATATTTTTCTGCGCCTCTTCCACCGTAGCCATACCGGGAATGACCAGATCCACGCTGGGATTGGAAACAATATACCGCAGTGCAAGCTCCGGATCATCGATGGCGCCACCCGCCAAAGGCTTCATGGAAATAAATCCAATGTTCTTCTTAGCGCAAACATCGATCAGTTCCTGACCCTGGGTCTCCACCAGGTTATAGGGGAACATAAGGGTCTCTACCCAGTCAAGCTCCACCGCTTTTTCAAACAACTCCACAGGGTGCAGTGTCAGACCGATATGGCCGATCTTACCTGCTTTCTTTGCCTCTACCAAAGCTTCCAAAGCGCCACCGGGAGCTTGCACCTGCTCCAATTCTTCCGGCGAAGGATTGTGAATTTGATACAGATCGATATAATCTGTTCGCAGATTCTGCATGCTGATGGCAATGTCTTTTTGCATTGCCTCCTTTGTCCGGGCCATGCTTTTCGTCGCCAGAATGAAATCATCACGGATTCCCTCTAATGCATAACCAAGATATTCCTCGCTGACACTATAGCCTCTGGCGGTATCAATATAATTGACACCGGCATCACGAAGCTTGTATACCAATTCTTTCGTTCCTTCCCGATCAATACGCTGGATAGGAATGCCACCCAGACCCAAACGGGATATCTTTAATCCGGTTTTTCCAAGAATTCTATATTCCATCATTTTTTATCCTTCATCTGTGCCTGCAAGTGCATAGACAGCACTGCAAGAGAGGTTGCCATATTCTCATTTTGCACCAAAATATTGCCCGGTACATCCAAATGGGTGGGGGCAAAATTCCAAACAGCCTTAATACCGCAGGCGATCAACTGATCGCAAACCGCCTGTGCGTGTTCGGCAGGTACGGTAATAATACCCATAAGCACTTTGTGGGAACGGCAAAAGCTTTCCATTTGCTCAATGGAATAAATGGGTCTTCCCTCATCTGCAATTTTTTCGGTGGGGTTTACATCGAAAGCTGCTAAAATATTCAGTCCGTATGCTTCAAAGCCGCCATATCCCAGCAGCGCCTGGCCTAACTTACCAGCACCCACCAAGATCGCATCGGTGGTGTTGTCATATCCTAAAAATTGGCTGATATCTTCAATCAGGCTCTCCCGCAGGTAACCGATCTTAGGACGGCCGCCATCGGAAACCATGGCCAGATCTTTACGGACCTGTACCTCACCCATACCCAGGGCATTGGCAAGTCCGGTTGCAGAAATATAGGGAGAGGCTGTGTCCGGAATCCCCTTTAAATAAGACAGATAGCCGGGCAGGCGTTTAAGAACCGCTTTGGAAATTTCTTTACGTTCCATGATGATACTCCTATGATTCGATATAAAATGATATCGATATTATTTTATATCGATTATAGCAATATTATGAAGCAAATGCAAGAAATATTTACACACAGCTTGTTTGTCGGAGCAATTCTTTACGCAGGCGCAGCATGATCCTTTTCTCCAACCGGGAGATATAAGACTGAGAGATCCCCAGCTTACAAGCCACCTCTTTCTGCGTCAATTCCTGTTGTCCCTCTAGGCCAAACCGCATGATCACAATTTCCCGCTCCCTGTCTGGCAGCTCCTTCACCGCCTGACGCAGCAAGCACAGATCCACATCATCTTCCAGAGGCCGCAGGATCATATCCTCATCTGTTCCCAGGATATCCGACAGCAGCAATTCGTTTCCCTCATAATCCATATTGATCGGCTCATCCAGAGAAACTTCTGTTTTTTGATTAGAGATCTTGCGGATATGCATAAGGATTTCATTTTCGATACAACGGGAAGCGTATGTAGCCAGTTTAATATTGCGGTCTGTCCGGTATGTGCCCACCGCCTTGATCAGTCCAATCGTACCAATGGAAATCAGATCCTCAAGGTTTACACCGGTGTTTTCAAATCTGCGGGCTATGAACACCACAAGTCGCAGATTATGCTCAATTAGCTTCTGCTTTGCTTCTTCATCCCCTTGGGCCATTGCCTCCAGAGCTGTCTGTTCCTGAACTCCTTTTAGGGGAGGCGGCAGCACATCACATCCGCCAATATAGTAAAGTTCTCCTCCAGGGATCAAACCGATCTTCACTAAAAATGCCAACAATTTTTCACTCATGCTACCCCTCCTGTCAACGCTTGATACGCGCCGTCGGCACATATCCGATCCGGTGCAAATGCCACCAGGGTACTTCCCTTCCACTGTCCGATCTTTACCTCCGGGATCCGCAGTGCAAGCAACATGCCCCCAGGCTGTCCTACTGTATGGTACGGGACTAGCCGCAAACCCGAAATGGGTGCAGAAAGCATGGTTTGTACCGGCTGACATAGCTGCTGCCGGGTCAGTCCTGTCAAGGCTTCTGCCTGTCTACCGTCAATCACCAACACCGATCTGCCGGTAACCGGATCTTTTAGATGATTGCCGGTATCCTCCAATGCGGTTAATTCCATCACCCGATCTGCATAGCGCAACGTGACCGGAACATAGCGGACACTGCCGATCTTATCCCGAAATCCTGCGAAGCATAAAAGAAATACCACTACCGCACCCAGAATCAGCCCCAGAAACCCCGTCCTGCCCATGCCCAGGGCGATTCCACCCAAGGCCATACTCAGCACCACAAACACCATCCCCCGGCGCAAGGCGCTGACAGACTTTCCAAAGGCAATTACACTTAACATCACCAAACAGACGCACCGCCAAAGTCCATTTCCCAGAAAGAACAATCCAGGCAGCAAGCACACACCGGCATATACACCCCCAAGGACTGCTGCAATGGCGCAGCGTTTCCCCCCGGGCGAATACCCACACAATCGGTTTGTTCCCATTAGCAGCAAAAAATCCACTAAAAAGTTTAAAAAGATGACCAAATCTATATAAACCACACCCATAACCCCCTTTCAAAAGAACACTTTGAGTATAACTTAGGAAGCCAAAAAAATCCGTCATAACCAAGTCATCAGTTTCTCCCATCATTTTCCCATGTGCCCTGTCCTTCTTGCCCATATACGGATAAGCTAAAAAAAGCGGCAGCTGATATCATCAGCTGCCGTTTGATTCTGTCGAGGAATTCTCCTGGCGGTACACATTGCGAATATTCTTTTCTGCCTTAAAGCGGGGAACCATAATCTCATGGCCGCAGCCCATACAGCGCAGACGAAAATCAGCGCCGATCCTCAGCACCAACCACCGTTTCTCCCCGCAGGGATGGGCTTTTTTCATTGTGAGAATATCTCCCAAACGGATATCCATTACCCTTCCCCCTTAATCACATCCCAGTACTGCTTTGCAGCCTGTTCCATTTTATTACTTCCGTAAAAATAATACTGCTTATCTTTTAAAATATCCGGCAGATACTGCTGCTTTACCCAGTTATTGGGAAAATCGTGGGGATATTGATACCCTTGGCTGCGTTCCATAGTGTATGTATCTGCGTGCATATTCTGTAAGTGCCGTGGAAATTCACCGCACTTACCCTTCTTCACATCCTCCAATGCCATATCCAGTGCTACATGTCCGGTGTTGGATTTGGGCGATGTGGCCATCAGCACTGCCGCATCTCCCAGAGGAATTCTTGCCTCCGGCATACCAAGCATAAAGGCGGCATCTACACAGGATTTTACAATGGGAATAATCATAGGATAGGCAAGACCGATGTCCTCACAGGCAACCACTAACAGACGCCGGCAGGCAGACTGCATCTGCCCTGCCTCTAAAAGCCGGGCAAGATAATGAACTGCCGCATCGGGGTCAGAACCCCGGATGGATTTTTGCAAGGCAGACAGTAGGTCATAATGACTGTCTCCATCTCTGTCCATAGCCATTGCGCTTTTCTGAGTTACTGCCACCGCGTCGTCCATGGTGATCAAAAAGGTATTATCCTGGGGACGGGCAGCTGAAAACAGCACCTCCACCCCGTTCATAGCCTTGCGCAGATCACCGCCGCAAGCACCGGCAATATACTCCAACGCCCCCTCTTCTGCCTTGGCAGTGAGTGCCGTTCTTTCTTCCATAAAGGAGACTGCCCGTTTGACCGCTTTGAGTGCCCCGTCTTTGGATACCTTTTTAAACTCAAATACGGTAGAACGGCTCAAAATCGCGTTAAATACATAAAAATACGGATTTTCTGTGGTGGAAGCTATCAAGGTGATCTTTCCGTTTTCAATATATTCCAACAAAGACTGCTGCTGTTTTTTATTGAAAGACTGGATCTCATCCAGATACAGTAGCACTCCGTTGGGCGCCATAAAGGTATCCAGCTGAGATACAATGTTTTTAATATCTGCTGTGGATGCCGTTGTAGCGTTGAGGGTATACAGCGCCCGGTTGGTCTGCTTAGCGATAATATTGGCCACAGTGGTTTTTCCTGTACCGCTTGGGCCATAAAAGATCATATTGGGAATATTGCCGGACTCCACCAAACGGCGCAGTACCGCGCCTTCCGACAAGATATGTTCTTGCCCGTAGACCTCGTCCAAGGTCTGGGGGCGTAAAAGATCAGCAAGTGGCTGGTACATACGCAGCTCCTTTCAAAAATTTAGAAGGTAGCAACATCGGGTTCGGCAGGTTCTGCCGGCTCTACAAAAACGGCAGTAAGCACAGGCCCTACATCGCCTTTATATAGCGGATGTTTTTCTGCTGCAATGGTCGCATTCACCATCACCCAGCTTCTTGATTCCAGTGTGCCCGCCTGGGCATACCGGCAAGGAATGCCGCAGAACTGAATATCGTCAACGCAGCAGGTCATCACAAAACGGCCGGGGGCAAACATATTGTTCTTCTCCCGGCGAAGCATGGCAACCTGAGCCTTAAAGGACACCGTTTTTCCGTCATACTTCTCAGGCTCTTCCGTTACATCCCGATACCAAAGCGCATAGTCCTCGTCCTTCACTTCGATTACCTTTGCATTGATATCAAAGGGCAAGGGATCTTCTACATCATCAAAGGCAGTTGTGCCGTCCAGATAGTCGTACAAAATATCCATCCGGCGATTGGCCGCCCGGACCAGCTTGTGCAAAGGCATGGTATCCGCACCGGGTTGCAGGCGGTTAAATACCACCATCTGCCCACCTACCAACTTGTCCATCACTAAATTGCGCATATTGGCATTATAGGCCATAATAGTGGTGCTGTCAGCAAACATAACCTCCTGAGCAACCACCCAATCCTGGGGAAAACGGCTGTAAATATCCCCCACCAGCTGCATGCCGTTCAGCTCTGCAACCACACGCTGGGCCTTGTATTTCTTTGCCAGGGCAGCAAGTTCCTTGGTGGTAACCCGTTCCTGATCTAATATCTCTAAATATACATTCTGGCTGGGATAGGTGGAGATATCAAATTCCTCCTCTCCCTCTTCAAACACCAGTAGCAGTGTCCGTTCCCCATCATTAAAACGAGGATCCTCCAGGGTCTGCTGGATAAATTTTGTTTTGCCGGAATCCAAGAAACCGGTAAATACATAAACAGGAATTTGAACCATACTTACACCCCAAACAACTTGGCAATCTCATCTTCATGCAGACCGGAGCCGATGACACAAAGCTTACCTGTAATGGCAGCACAGCCGGCACGGACATTCATTTCTTCCGGTACATAGTCAAAGTGGATCCAATTGCCATCCTCGCCGGCCACAATACCCTTGGCCCGCAGGACAAATCCGAAAGACTGGGTATCGAGCTGCTTTAGTGCATCTTCAATGCCTGCCAGAGTATACTTCTTGGCCGTTTCCACGCCCCAGGAGCTAAACACCTCATCTGCATGATGATCGTGGCCACAGCAGCAATGTTCTTCTTCGTGGTGATGGTGATGATGCTCGTGGTCATGATCATGGCCGCAACAGCAGTGCTCCTCATCGTGATGATGGTGATGATGGTGATGACGCTCGTGGTCATGGTCATGACCGCAGCAGCAGTGCTCCTCATCATGATGGTGGTGATGATGCTCGTGATCATGGTCATGACCGCAGTAGCAGTGCTCTTCCTCGTGATGATGTTCATGCTCATGGTGCTCTTTCACCATCTTTGCCATTTCCGCTGCCAGAGTCGCCTTGCCTTCCATTGCCTCCAGGATCTGATTGCCTTCCAGGTTCTCCCAAGGTGTGGTGACAATGGTAGCTGCCGGATTATGGGAACGAAGCATCTGCAATGCAGTATCCAGCTTCTGCTGAGAGATGTCACCGGTACGGGACAAAATGATGGTAGAAGCTGTTTCAATCTGGTTATTATAAAACTCGCCAAAGTTTTTCATATACACCTTGACTTTACCCGCATCTACAACGGCTACGGTATAACCAAGGGTCACTTCCTCATTTGTCACCTTATTGACTGCGCCGATCACGTCAGACAGCTTACCAACACCGGAGGGCTCAATAATCACCCGATCAGGATGAAACTTCTCAATCACTTCCTGCAATGCTTTTCCAAAATCACCTACCAGGCTGCAGCAAATACAACCGGAGTTCATCTCGGTAATATTGATACCTGCATCCTGCAAAAAGCCGCCGTCGATGCCAATTTCACCAAACTCATTTTCGATCAGTACCAGTTTCTGTCCGGCATAGCTCTGCTGGATCATTTTCTTGATCAAAGTGGTCTTTCCTGCGCCTAAAAAGCCGGAATAAATATCGATTTTTGTCATAATACAAGCACCTTCTGTACAAATTTTTCCTTATATAGTATACCACCGAATTTCACGGAACACAAGATGAAATAATTAGGCCCTTCGACAGTTTTTTATTGTATCTGCAAAATAATGTGTCGTATTGTATAGTTGACGGACATTCTCCCCGAATGCGACAATCCGTTAAAACCGCCGCTGCAAATTAGCAGCGGCGGTTTTTCGATTATAATACAGGGATCAGCAGGATACGTCCGGATTCGGGTACATCTTCCAGGCCGTTTGCCTTGCAAATGGCTTTGACTGTAGAACCTGTCTTCTTTGCCAAATCCCACAAAGTCATATCCCCGCACTTACACAGGATCAAACTAGGGCGTTCCCCATCGGTTTTGATCCGCTCTCCCAATACCAAAGATGTGATCATGGGCAGACCTTTTGTTTGTTCCGTATAGATATCTGCATGGCTATCTATCTGGAGCATAGTCCCACCCGGTGCAGGGGTACATAGAATATTACCCATTTTATGCCAGCAAGATTGGGCCATTGTTTCTTTATCCGAAGGAAGCGTCCAACTGCCAGACCAGGGAATCAGCGCACCCTGCATTGCTCCCTCAATATCTTGGTAGAGCACCTGGAACATCCCCTCTGGTTCTGCCTGCAGACATCCATCTTCCCAGAAAATGCTGGGCTGCTCCTGGTAGAAAACCACATCCAGTACATTGGAAATATTTTCTGCCAATGCCTGTATGGGAATATTCTCCCTATGCGTATCCAACAAGGCCGGAAGTTCTAAGGATGCGGTTTCTTTCTCCATTTCCCAGCCGGGACTATAGGCATCCTCTCCTAATGTTAGCATTTGGCAGTCATGAATCATATATTGCCCTGTAAGGCCTGCCTTAAAATCCAGTTTTCCCGCCTCATTGATATGCATTTCCAGGTTTGTGACAGCAAAGTCGATCCGCGACTTGGCATTGTCTGGGTACTCTCTGTCTAATTCTGCATACTGAGAAAAAGGCACTTCCAGATCTTCGCTCCGTATCATACCGTCCTGACTGCAATACAATACATGCAGTCTGCCGATTCCCCGGAATACCAGCTTGTCAGCGACCAGTTTCTGTTCGAAGAGCTCCGGGTGCAAATTAAAGCTTATCAGTTTTTCCGGCTGACCGGATACCAAGGTTAACTCCATGTCCACAGCAAAGGGTTTCTCCCCTGCCTCGGTTGCCAACATCATGGGATATGTGTTTTCCAAAAGTTCTATATTTTCCGGAACTTCCTCCGCAGAACTTACAGTTACCTGCTGGCTGAGCATAGCCTGCATCTTTGCGCTGATCCCGCAGCGCACCACCATCTTTCTTGCGGAAATACACCGGGCATCTACCCCTACAAGCTCTGGGCTAATATGAACGATACCATCCCGTTCCGTTTCCGGCAATTCCCATTTCATCTGAAAAGGAACCCAAGTTTCCACCTGTTTGGGCTGGTTATCTTCCTCCGGGATATAAAGAACCCAGATCATTACACCACCGGAAACATGCACACTGCCCTTGCGCCACTCCTTCCCTCGCAGAACCGGTTGTCCCCAGCAGGCAAGGATTCTGCCGATATCCGGCAATTCTTCCGGCAGACGCAGCTCCTGAGTCTCCTCCCGGTGTTGCTTATCATATTTCAATGTTTTCAAACAGGTTACCTGTGATTCGGCAAATGTAACTTGCATATCAACCACTCCTTATCCTGGGATACTACTGTATTGTATTCAGGTTTGGACAAGGTTATGACTCGTTCAGACGATATCGCTCAGGCTATCTTTTTCGAAGCACACTGCACCCAAGAATAATCAAACCAATCCCAAAACAATGGGCAAAAAAGCCTCCCTCGATCCAAACCCCGATCAACACGCCCACGCCAAATGCCGTTAGGATGCAACCCCACAGTTGATTCTGCCGACACATAAAAAACACCCCCTGCATGGATTGTATGCAGGGGGTGCTGACCATTTAACCGCCTAAATAGGCTTTTTTCACTTCATCGCTGTTTGCAAGTTCCTTACCGGTACCACTCAAAGTAATATTGCCGGTCTCCAAAACATAGGCCCGGTCAGCGATTTCCAATGCCTTGCTTGCGTTCTGTTCCACAAGCAAAATAGTGGTTCCTTGGGCATGGAGTTCTTTAATGATGGAGAAGATCTGATCCACAAGGATCGGTGCCAGACCCATGGAAGGCTCGTCCAGCATCAAAAGATTGGGATGGCTCATCAGCGCCCGGCTCATAGCCAGCATCTGCTGCTCACCGCCAGACAATGTGCCTGCGATCTGCTTACGGCGCTCCTTCAGTCTGGGAAACAATGTGAACATCCGCTCCAGGTCATCTTTGGATACATCCTTCTTGGTAAACGCGCCCATTTCCAGATTGTCCTGAACTGACATCTGCAGGAATATCCGTCTACCCTCCGGCACATGGGCCAAGCCCTGGTGTACCAGTTTATGGGCATCCACATGGGAGATATTTTTATCCATAAAGGTAATACTGCCGCTACGGGGGTGAAGCAGACCGGAGACAGTCTTCAAAATCGTGCTTTTACCGGCACCGTTGGCACCAATCAGCGCTACAATCTCGCCCTCTCCAACCTCAAAGGATACACCCTTGACCGCATGGATCGCGCCGTAATACACATGGATATCATCTACTTTTAAAATTGTACTCACGGCTTAATCCTCCTTCTTACCCAGATATGCCTGGATAACCGCCGGATTGTTTTTGATCTGCTCCGGTGTACCCTTGGCAATGATCCGACCGTAGTTGACCACAACAATGCCTTCACAAACATTCATAACCAGATTCATATCGTGCTCAATGAGGAAAATAGCGATTTGGAAGGTATCCCGGATCCGGCGGATCTGATGCATCAGTTCTGCAGTTTCGCTGGGGTTCATACCAGCAGCAGGCTCATCCAACAAAATAATGGAGGGGTTGCTTGCCAGGGCTCTTGCAATTTCCAAACGCCGCTGGACGCCGTAGGGCAAACTGCCAGCCTTGGCATCTGCCACATCTGCAAGACCCATGAAATCCAGAAGCTCCATAGCTTTCCGATTTGCCTCTTTTTCTGCCTTGAAATAAGGAGGCAGCCGCAGGAGGCTAGATAGGAAACTGCACTTAATGGAGTTGTGCATGCCAACCTTGACATTGTCCAACGCAGTCATATCTGTAAACAAGCGGATATTTTGGAAGGTTCTGGCAACGCCCAAACGATTGACCTTAGCAGTGGTCATGCCCTTAGTATCAATACCATTGACCAGGATACTGCCCCGGGTGGGCTGATACACGCTGGTGAGAAGGTTAAAGATAGTGGTTTTACCGGCACCGTTGGGGCCGATCAAACCGGAAATTTCGGTAGGGCCAATGGTCATATTAAAGCCATCCACCGCAGTAAGGCCGCCAAAATCAATGCCAAGATTTCTAACATCCAAAACAGGCTGTTTGCCAAGATCCTGCTCCCGGTGAAGGTTTTTGCTGACAACTTCTACCATTTTACGGGAATACTCATTCATTGTCAGCCACCTCCTTTCCCGTACGCTTTCTAAAGATCTTATGAGCGAACCAATCCTTGCAAACTTCCACAGTTTGCTTAAACTTGGGAGACCAAGTAAAGAGCATGACCAGAATCAAAACGACAGCATAAATGATCATACGGTAATCCTGCAAGCCGCGGAGCAATTCCGGAACCAGATACAAGACAGTTGCAGAGATCACAGAACCCAGGATGTTGCCCATGCCGCCCAAAACCACAAACACCAAGATATCAATAGAGGTGTTAAAATCGAACTTGGAAGCTGTAATGCTGGAGTAATTGAGGCCATACAATGCGCCAGCCATACCGGCCAAGATAGCCGATGTAACAAAGGCTTTCAGCTTAAATGCAGTCACATTGATACCCACAGATTCTGCTGCGATCCGATTGTCCCGAATCGCCTTAATGGCGCGGCCTTCCTTGGAGTTGATCAGGTTCAGCACCACAAACAGCGTAAACAG
>JAZREX010000033.1:0-42226 GCA_045661025.1 Faecousia sp.
GGGGATCCATATTATAGGAATGGGGATCCAGATCTGCAAAGACAGGGATCGCATTCTGGTACAGGATGCCGATAAGGCTGCCCATATCGGTAATGGGCGAAGTGATCACTTCATCGCCAGGACCCACACCAACGGCACCCAAGGCCACATGGATAGATGCCGTGCCGGAGCTGGTAGCCACGCAGTATTTGCTGCCGTAGAGATCCGCGAATTTCGCTGTGAAGCGCTTGGTCATGTTTCCAAACCAATAGAAGAGGGTATTTTGCTCCAGCGCTTCTTCCAAATTGGCAAGTTCTTCTTTTCCAAATCGTTTCCCTGTTCCGTAGGGCGTGGTTTTTACGGGTTTTCCGCCGTAGAGTGCCGGTTTTTCCATAGGGAACCTCCTTGTTAAATGGTGTTGCCCTCATTCTACCATGGAAAAAGCCGAAATGAAATGCACTCCGTTGCCGATATTTTGCACTGTGTTGAACCAAAAACACCAGATCTGTGCGGATTTTGGTCAACATAGAGCCATCGCTTATCGTTGTTGGCTGGGTTTTTTGCCGTAATGCTTTTTGTAGCTTCGGGAAAAATAGCTGACAGATTCAAATCCGCAGGCTTCCGCGATGTGCGCTACCGTGCGATCGCTGTTGCGAAGGAGCGCGTGGGCGATCTTAAGCCGATACTCGCTCAGGTAGGCCATGGCAGATTTCCCTGTGACGGCTCGGAAGCTGCGGCAGAAATAGCTTTTGCTGACATTGCACAGCTGTGAAAGCTGCTGAACGGTCACCGGTTCCCCGAAATGATCCCGAATACACCGAAGCGCCGGTTCGATGAGCCGATAAACCCGCAGATCATCCTTTCGCCTGCCTGCGCTATCCTCTGTAAAACCTTTCCGCAGCAGGATCGCAAAAAGCTCCAGCACAAGACCCCGGACGACCAGCTCGTAAGCCTCTTCCTTTTCCGTATATTCCCTCACGATCTCATGGATGATGCCATATAACCGCTGATCTTTTCTGTGCAGAGTGATAAAGGTGCGACCGTTATGGATCAATTGGGTCTGCAGCTCCGGAAGCTCCGGCGGCAGCATCAGCAGATGGTAGCGGCCGTTGTCTTCGTCAGCGCCGGTACGGATGGTGGTGTGGAAAGCATAGGGGTTTATTACCACAATATCGCCGGATTGCACATCCATGATCTGATCCTCGATCATGAGGGTGGCGCTGCCGGAATAAAAGCATTTGATCTCAATCTCCTCGTGGAGGGCCTTGCTGTCCCTTTCCACCCCGAACACCCGGGATTGACAGCTGGGACAAACCACAACATTCAGATCCTGCATGCCGGATCACCACCTCCTACCGTATTTATTCAAATTATAGCAAATGCCGCCTAAATTGCAAGTCCCGGCAGAAAAAAGAGAGGCACGTCTCCTATATGAGATGCGCCTCAAAACAACTTATCCGCGCCACTACTTCATTAGCAGGGGTAAGCGTTCCGTTAACGAATGCCTTCAATTGTAATCTAATAGTTTTATGACTGCGGTTTTTGTTGACCTCTTGACATTCATTTCAAGAGGTTGGCGGTTTGATCTTGCTTGTATCCACCAATTAGCTTGGAAATGCGAAGATTCCGAAGCTTATTGGTGGATATTTAAAAATGATAATAGTTGTGCTTATTGCATACTGGTGCTATAATAAAGCTAATTTGTAGGCTTGGAAGGTAAGAAATGAAATACATAGAAAAATATCCCATGATTATGATCATTGCCGGCATTTTGGGAATCTCCCTCTCTGCCATTTTTGTCAGACTTTCTCAGGCGCCATCGGTGGTGGTCGCAGCTTGCCGATTGCTTTGGACAGTGCTGCTGTTATCTCCTGTGGTCTGGGGAAGAGGAAACAGCAGAAAAGAACTGTTGAGCTTGTCACCCAAACAGGTTGTGCTTTGCGTTGTAAGCGGTGTATTTTTGGCGATCCATTTTGCCTTATGGTTTGAATCTTTGAAGCAGACTTCGGTAGCCAGTTCTACGGCCATCGTCTGTACGGAGGTTG
The DNA here is from genome assembly GCA_045661025.1 of Faecousia sp. Lineage (GTDB taxonomy): Bacteria > Bacillota > Clostridia > Oscillospirales > Oscillospiraceae > Faecousia. The sequence goes on from JAZREX010000033.1 coordinate 2,025, forward strand.
TCTGGGTTGCCGTTGGTTACCGGCTGTTTATGAGGGGGATCACCACGAAGAAAGCGTGGCTTTGTATTGCGCTTGCACTTGGAGGAAGTTTCTTGATTGCTTTTTCTGATGCCACAGGCCAGGGTGGGCATTTATATGGGGATATTCTTTCTCTGCTTTCTGCCATGGCGGTTGCGGTGTACACTCTGCTGGGCAGAGCCGGTCGAAAAACCATGACCACTACGGTCTACACATATGTGGTGTATGTGGCTTGTGCAATCACACTGATTTTCTTTGCCGCTGTGCAGCAGTATTCTGTCCAGGCGTTTGAACCCAGCGCGATTTTGGTGGGTTTCTTTCTGGCAGTATTTTCTACGATTTTAGGCCACAGCATTTTCAGTTGGTGTCTGAAATATTTTTCTCCGTCTTTTATTTCTGCTTCAAAACTGTGCGAACCCATTGTGGCGGCAGTAGTTGCAGCTGTGTTATTTCAGGAGATACCGACAGTTTTGCAGGTGGTCGGTGGTGCAATCGTAATTACCGGGGTCTTTTTGTACTCTTGTCAGGAGCGAAAAACGCAAGGGTAACTATGATGAAATTTAGCAAGATGCATAGGGAAAGGGCGTGAGAAGGTGCAACAGAAAATAAGCTTGACCACGGGCTCTATCTGGAAAGGTATGCTGTGGTTTGCGTTTCCTATTTTTTTAGGCAATGTGTTTCAGCAATTTTATAACGCCTTTGATTCCTGGGTCGTGGGACGGTTTCTGGGGGATAAGGCGCTGGCAGCAGTAGCATCCTCCGGAAATCTGATCTTTATGATGACCGGCTTTTTCATGGGCGTGGCCATGGGTGCAGGTGTGATCATTGCCCAGTGCTACGGTGCTCGGGATTATGATACTATGAACCGGGCCATTCATACCAATCTGGTATTCGGCGTGGTTGCCGGCGTGGTACTGACAGTGTTTGGCATTTGGTTTACCCCTACGATCTTACAGTGGATGGGTACGCCGGAAGATGTACTGCCCCAATCTATCATCTATTTCCGTTTCTATTTTTGCGGCGCAATCTTTCATGTGATGTATAATGTGTTTGTGGGCATTCTCCACGGCGTGGGAGACAGTAAGCATCCGCTGTATTATTTGATGATCGCAACGGTTGTCAATGTGATACTGGATTTGTTGTTTGTTGGCGTTTTTTCTTGGGGCGTGGGTTCTGCAGCGATTGCTACAGTGATAGCCCAGGGTGTCAGCGCGGTTCTGTGCGGTGTGCATTTATGCCGGGTAAAAGAAACGCCTTACCGCTTGAACATCAAAAAGATTAAGCCGGATATGCAGAGCCTGCGGGGGATCGTTCGTTACGGACTACCCTCCGGTGTGCAGAATTCTGTGATCGCGCTGGCCAATGTGGTGGTCCAGTCCAGCATCAATTCCTTTGGCTCCGGAGCGATGGCAGGTTGTGGGACTTATTCCAAGATCGAGGGATTTGCATTCCTGCCGGTAACTTGCTTTACTATGGCTCTTTCTACCTTTGTGGGACAAAACTTGGGAGCTGGCAAGCAATACCGGGTAAAAAGGGGAATTGCTTTTGGTGTGATTTGTTCCGTGGTTACGGCAGAGCTGATCGGTATTTTCAGTTATCTGTTTGCGCCCCAACTGATTCGGTTTTTTAATGACAGCCCGGAAGTGTTGGATTACGGCGTGCGGCATATGCGCACGATTTGTTTATTTTACTGTTTGCTGGCGTTGTCCCATTGTATGGCGGGGGTGATGCGAGGCGCAGGAAAGGCATCTGTTCCTATGTACACAATGCTGCTTTGTTGGTGCGTTATTCGGGTCAGCTATATCACTTTGATGCTGCCCAGGGTTCCCAGGTTGGAAACGGTGTCCTGGGCCTATCCGATTACCTGGACGCTTAGCAGTATCCTATTTCTGATTTATTTTGTAAAAGGAAACTGGATGCAAGGCTTTGCCAAGCAATATGAGGAGGAAGAAATATGATATCTTTTGAAAGTGACTATATTACCGGTGCGCACCCCAAGGTGTTGCAGCGGCTGTTGGAAACAAATTTAGAGCCATTGTCCGGCTATGGAGAGGACGCCTACTGTGCTTCCGCCCGGGAGAAGATCAAAGCGGCTTGTCAGTGTCCCCAAGCGGAAGTGCATTTTTTGGTGGGCGGCACCCAGACCAATGCGATTGTGATCGCCACGATGCTCCGGGATTATGAGGGGGTCATTTCTGCCACCACCGGCCACATCCACGCCCACGAATCCGGCGCGGTGGAGTATGCCGGACATAAAATTCTGGCGCTTCCTCACAATGAGGGTAAGCTAGAAGCTTCCACAGTGCGGCAGTATCTGCAAAACTTCTACCAGGATGAATCCCGGGAGCATATGGTGTATCCCGGTATGGTGTATATCTCCCATCCTACCGAATACGGAACCCTTTACAGTAAGCAGGAATTAACTGCGCTGTCTCAGGTTTGCCGGGAATATCAGATTCCGTTGTTTATTGACGGCGCCCGGTTGGCCTACGGCCTGATGAGCCGCCAGGCAGATCTGACATTGCCGGAATTGGCAGAGCTTTGCGATGTGTTTTATATCGGTGGCACCAAGGCCGGTGCGCTGTGCGGTGAGGCGGTGGTGTTTACCAAAGGAAATGCCCCTGCCCACTTTGTCAACCGGATCAAAAAGCGTGGCGCCCTACTGGCCAAGGGTCGGCTGCTGGGGGTACAGTTTGATGCGCTGTTTACAGACGAATTGTACTTTGAGATCGGCCGCCATGTAATCGATATGGCCGAGAAGTTAAAGGCAATCTTCCTGGAGAAGGGATATGCTTTATACTTAGATTCTCCCACCAATCAGCAGTTTGTGGTATTGGACAGAAAGACCCTGGAACGGTTGCGCAATGATGTGGCTGTGACCTTGTGGGAGTGGGTGGATGATGACCACGCGGTGGTGCGTTTTGCCACGGCTTGGTCGACTACCCAGCAGGATCTGGACACCTTAAAAGCATTATTATAAAAACCACTGAGGTATGAAAGATGAAACGAATCCTTGCGATTCTTTTGGCAATGGTGTTGTGCCTTTCCGGTTGCGCTATTTTCCCTAAGCAACAGTATAGCGTTACCTATCTTGATTTGTTTGATACGGTAACCACCATTACCGGCGCTGCGGATAGCCAACAGGCATTCCAGGAACAGGCGCAACAGATCTACACCCAACTACAGTATTATCATCAGCTTTTTGATATCTACAATGCATATCCGGGCTTAAATAACCTGAAAACGGTCAATGACAATGCAGGGGTTGCTCCGGTTCGGGTGGATGGAGAAATCATTGCGCTGCTGCAAGATTGCAAGTCGTATTATGAACTGACCCAGGGGCAAATGCATGTAGCCATGGGAAGCGTTTTACAGCTGTGGCATCAAAGCCGCCAGGCGGCCCTGGCAGACCCGGAGCATGGAGCACTGCCGAAAGAGGATGCATTAAAAGAAGCTATGCAGCATATGGATATGCAATCACTGGTGTTGGATGAAGCCAACTCCACCGTCTATCTTGCAGATTCCCAAATGTCCTTGGATGTAGGCGCGGTAGCAAAGGGTTGGGCGGCACAGCAAGTGGCCCAAAGCTTGCCTGAAGGGCTGCTCATCAGCATAGGCGGCAGCGTCTATGCCACAGGGGCAAAAGATCAAAAGGATACACCCTGGGTCATTGGCATTGAAGATCCCGATGGGGGAGAATACCTGCATAAGCTTTCTTTGCGTGAGGGCAGCGTTGCCACCAGCGGAGATTATCAGCGCTATTTTACGGTGGATGGCGTGAATTATCATCACATTATTGATCCGGACACCGGGATGCCTTCTACCTATTGGCGCAGTGTCAGTGTAGTGTGCCAGGATTCAGCGCTGGCAGATGTGTTGTCTACAGCTTTGTTTGTGCTACCATTGCAGCAGGGCAAGGAACTGGCCCGTCAGGCCCAGGCAGAGGTGATGTGGCTGGATCATCAGGGTCAGCGCAACTATACAGATGGCTTTGAAAGCTTGATTTCTAAATAAAGAAAACCGCCTGTGAATATTTCACAGGCGGTTTTTTATGTTGTGGTAAGCATCTGCATGTATTCTTCCATACACAGTCCCAGCTGCGCCAACTCTTGCGCCAGCTCAGTGCCAACATAGCGGAAGTGCCAGGGTTCATAAATGATTCCGGTGATATCCTTTTTGTTATCGGGATAGCGCATAATAAAACCGTATTCGTGGCAGTGACTGTTTAACCAGGCATACATACCATCCGTACCCAGAATATCCACCGCCAATCCCAGATTATGCTCACTGGCGGCGGGCAGGGCCAGACTTTCTCCAATCAAGGCGACAGCATCTTCGTAGGTCATGCCTTTGTTTGTCCACATTTTGATGCGGACATCCCACATTTCCTGCTGGGTTTCTACCGAGCGGTAGGTGTTGTTGATCTCACAAACATAGCCTGCTGCCCGGCAGTCGTCCATCATCTGCTGCAGGGCATCTTTACAACTGCTGTCAATCAAAAAACCTTCGATTTCCACCAGATCACAGGTGTAATCTTCCGGCATCAGATGCCAGGGGTTTACCAAAACGACATACTTACCTTTGGAGGTGAAGAAATGGGAGGTTTCGTCGATCACCACTTCACCCACAGCCATTGTGCCGTCTTCGTGGAAATAATAGCGGTCAGACCATTCTTCCAGCCAGCCTAGGTGCATAGTTCCATCGGGGTCAAAATAATACTGTTTTCCGTCTACGGTTTGCCAGCCGGATTGCATGATACCGTCAGAAGAGAAATAGTAGCGGTGATCTTCAATGGCTTGCAAGCCGGTGGCCATCGCACCATCTGCGAGGAAATAATACTGAATATCTTCCAGGGTTTTCCATCCGGTGTAAACTGCGCCGCTCTTTTCTAGATAATAGCGTTTGTCTTGGATCGTTTGCCAGCCGGAGCAGGTAGCCCCGGTGGGGTCTAAGAAATATCGTTGGTTGCCCCATTCCAGCCAGCCTGTGACAAGGCTGCCGGTTTCGGGATCAAAGTAATAGTTTTTTTCACCAATGGTTTGCCAGCCGGTTTTTGGGATGCCGAAATTACCAAGATACCGGGTAGTGCCTTCTTGGCGAGCCCAACCGGGCTCTGCAAAAACGTCTATACCTGACAAAAAGTATAAGATTAGACAGCCACATACTAGCACAGTAGCAAGACCGATGAACAGCCACCGCAGGTAGGGCGTTTTTATTTTCATAAGTATCGCCTCGATTCTAAGGCTATTATAACGGATAACCCTTGCAAAAACAAGTAAAATCCCCGCCCGGGAAAAATTACCTGGGCGGGAAAGGGAGATCAAACATACATGGGGAACTTGTTGCAAATGTCTGCAACGGTGGCCTTGACTTCTTCGGTAGTGCCTTCAAAGTCCTTGGCGGTCAGAGCGATGCAATGGGCGATTTGCTTCATCTCATTTTCACCTAAGCCACGGGTGGTAACAGCGGCAGTGCCGATACGCACACCGCTGGTGATAGAAGGTTTCTCCGGGTCGCCAGGGATCGCGTTCTTGTTCAAGGTAATGTGGTTTAAATCGCATTTGGCCTGCAGATCCTTTCCGGTAGTACCCATAGGACGCAGGTCAGCCAGCATCAGGTGATTGTCGGTGCCACCGGTGATCAGGTCAAAGCCTTCCTCCAGCAGTGCAGCGGCCATAGTCTTGGCGTTTTTCACTACATTGGCGGCATAGGTCTTAAACTCCGGCTTCATGGCCTCTCCTAAGCAGACAGCCTTGGCGGCGATGATGTGCTCCAAAGGACCGCCCTGAGTGCCGGGGAACACACCGGAATTCAGCTTCTTGGCATATTCCTCTTTTGCCAGGATTAAGCGGCCTCTGGGGCCACGGAGGGTCTTGTGAGTGGTGGTAGTGACAATGTCAGCGTAGGGCACAGGGTTCTGGTGAGCGCCGCCTGCCACAAGACCGGCAATATGTGCCATATCCACCATAAGAATTGCCCCTACTTCATGGGCAATATCAGCAAAGATCTTGAAATCGATAGCCCGGGGGTAAGCAGAAGCGCCGGCAATGATCAGCTTGGGCTGGTTCGTCTTTGCCATATCACGGATCTGGTTGTAGTCGATCAGTCCTGTTTCATGGTTCACATCATAGGACACCACATTGTAGTATTTGCCGGAGATGTTGGCAGGGCTGCCATGGGACAGGTGGCCGCCGTTGGCCAGGCTCATACCCATCATGGTATCGCCGGGCTGCAGCAGGGCAAGCTGAACCGCCATATTGGCCTGGGCGCCGGAGTGGGGCTGGACATTGGCAAATTCTGCGCCAAACAGATCCTTTGCCCGTTGAATACATAAGCTTTCCAGTTCGTCCACATATTGGCAGCCGCCGTAGTAACGCTTGCCGGGCAGACCCTCGGCATATTTGTTGGTTAAGACAGAACCCATAGCCGCGATAACAGCAGGGGAGGCAAAGTTCTCCGAGGCGATCAGCTCCAGGCCGTCTTTTTGCCGGGAAAATTCCCGATCCATCATGGCAGCGACCTCCGGGTCAAAGCCAGCAACAAATCCAATAGAATCCATAGGTTTTGCGTACATTTTCAAGTCCTTCTTTCTTTTATTTCTTACAACAAAAAGGCAGTCCTTATGATAAGGACTGCCTGAAATGGGTGCGAGCATGGGTTTCGCATCTCCGTCCGTTTGCCTGAGAGATTCGGCTTTCGCCTTGCACCTTCGGCACACAACTGAATGTGTTCTCCAGAGAGTCCTCTGCTACCGGTCTTACACCCAGATGGTGTACCTGAGACTGTTAATCCTTCGGTGGGCAAATGCCGCTTTCCCGGAAAAGCTTCATAGGATATTTGATTGTATATTGACAGTATACACACTTTCTTTCATTTGTCAACGGGAAAATTATTCCTCCGATTGGTTTTCTTCCTGGGCTTGCACAGGGGTTCCGTTGACATATGCCATCAGTTCGTCACCGGTGATGGTTTCCTTGTTCAGCAGGTACAATGCCACATCGTCCAAAAGCTGGCGGTTTGCTATGAGAATGTTCTTTGCTTCCTGATAGCACTGCTCCAACAGTTTTTTCACTTCTCTATCTACTACAGCGGCGGTTTCCTGGGAGCAGTCCAGATAGGTCTGGGCTTCCAGATACTGGTTCTGGACTGTAGCAGGGGCCATCAGACCCAACGTATCGTTCATGCCGAATTGGGCAATCATATTCCGGGCCAACGCGGTTGCCCGCTGAATATCATTGGAAGCGCCGGTGGTTTTGGTAGCAAACACCACTTCCTCTGCAGCGCGGCCGCCTACCAAGGTGCGCAGCTCTGTCAGCAGTTCCTGATTGGTCTGCAGATATTTTTCCTCCTCGGGCATCTGCATGGTATAGCCCAGCGCCCCGGAGGTGTGAGGAACGATGGTGATTTTGGAAACTGGCTTGGCGTGTTTTTCCAAAGCGGCGATCAAAGCATGACCCACCTCGTGATATGCCACCAGCCGTTTTTCTGTGTCGGTAAGAATGGTGTTTTTCTTTTCTGTACCGGCCACCACAACCTCAAAGGAGACCAGTAGATCTTCTTGATTGACAGCCTTTCTGCCTTGGCGTACAGCCCGCAGAGCAGCTTCGTTTACCAGATTTGCCAGATCCGCGCCTACTGCGCCGGCAGTTGCTTGCGCAATCTTTTTCAGATCCACATCTTCTGCTAATTTGATCTTGCGGGTGTGGACCTTCAAGGTATCCAAGCGACCTTGGAGATTAGGTCGATCTACCACGATCCGCCGATCAAAACGGCCGGGACGGAGGAGTGCTTTGTCCAAAATTTCCGGACGGTTGGTGGCGGCCAAGCAGACAATGCCCTTGGAAGAATCGAATCCGTCGATCTCGCCAAGAAGCTGATTGAGGGTCTGCTCATGCTCAGAGTTGCCGCCATACCGGGAATCCCGGGAACGGCCAACTGCATCGATTTCGTCAATGAAGATAATGCAGGGGGCGACCTTGGCGGCCTGTCGGAACAAATCCCGAACTCGGCTGGCGCCAACGCCTACAAACATTTCCACAAAATCAGAGCCGGAAATGGAGAAGAAGGGCACATTGGCTTCACCGGCAACTGCCTTGGCCAGCAAAGTTTTACCCGTACCGGGAGAGCCTACCAATAGCGCGCCCTTGGGCAGCTTTGCACCGATCTCGGTATACTTTTGGGGATTGTGGAGAAAGTCGATGATCTCTTGCAGAGATTCCTTGGCTTCGTCCTGTCCGGCCACATCCTTAAAGGTAACGCCGGTTTGCTTTTCCATGTATACTTTGGCTTTGCTTGCACCGATAGAGCCCATCATGCCATCACCGCCCATACGGCGGGTGAGCATATTGATGAAGAAGAACATCAAAGCAAACATTACCACATAGGACAAGATCATCATAATGGTGGAGTTGTCTTCCACGATCTGTCGGTATACCTTAACGCCCATTTCGTCCAGGGCGTTGGCCAGTTCCATGGTGTCGCTGCCGGTGGGAAGACCGGTGTAGAAGGCTTTCTGCTGGGCAGCAGGCTTTTGGGCTTCTTCCTTGGTTAGGTAGACGATTCGGTCGTAGCGCAGTTCTACTTCCGCCAGATTTTCTTCCAGAAATGCCTGACGGAAATCAGAATAGCTGGTTTCGGTATATTGGCTGTTTCTGGCAAAATTAAAGATAACAGTGATCAGCAGTACTGCGGCTGCTGCAATCAACAAGGTAATCCAAAAGTTACCCTTTGGTTTTTTGCTGTCTGGATTTGGTTTGTTTTGATTCTTGCGATTTTCTTCCATGATATTGCCTCCGTGATATTGCCTCTAGGAATCGTTTTACCCATATTATCATATTTTTTGCCTAACCGCAATGAAAGATACGGCAATTGGGGTAAATTTTCTGTGAATTTCCAGCGCAGTGCAAAAAATTAGCAGTTGTAGGACGGGAGAAAATCTGGTATAATGAGAAAAATACAATGCTAAGATCTATCCCGCAGCAAAGGAGAATGGATTATGAGAGAAAATTATCGCCGCCGCGAACCGGTACGGCCTGCACCTGTAGAAGAAAATGAAGGCCAGCTGGAGGGCAGAAATGCCCTGACAGAGGCGTTAAAAAGCGGTCGGACCATCGACAAGGTGTTTATAGCCTCCGGAGATACAGATCGGGCGTTGCAGCGGTTAGCTGCCCAGGCAAAAGAGGCCGGAGCGGTGGTGGTGCCGGTGGATAGACGCAAGCTCGATGCCATGAGTACCACCCGTTCTCACCAGGGTGTGATCGCCCTGGTTGCTGCCAGAGAATATTATTCTATCGATGATCTGTTGGAGACTGCTGCAGAACGTGGAGAATGCCCGCTGCTTGTGATCTGCGATGAACTGTCTGACCCCCATAATTTGGGTGCGATCTTGCGTACTGCAGAATGTGCCGGTGCCCATGGCGTAATTATCCCCAAGCGCCGCAGCGTGGGTTTGACCGCGGTGGTGGCAAAGGCGTCTGCCGGTGCGGTGGAGTACATGAAAGTGGCAAGAGTAACCAATATTAACGCTGCCATCGAGGAGCTGAAAGAAAAGGGCGTTTGGATCTTCGGTACTGCCGCGGAAGGCTCTGTGCCTATGTATCAGGCAGATCTGACCATCCCTGCTGCGATTGTGATTGGCAACGAAGGCGACGGTATGAGCCGGTTGGTACAAAAAAATTGCGATGTTACTGTGCATATCCCCATGAAGGGGCAGATCACTTCTTTGAATGCGTCCAACGCTGCATCGATTTTGCTCTATGAAGCAGTGCGGCAGCGTCTGGGGAAGGAGGGCTGAGTATGGATGAACAGGAACTGAAAAACCAATCCTTTGAAGAAGAATTTAGCTTAGAGGACATTATCAAGGAGTTTAGTGATCTTCCTCAAGAGGAAGTGACTCCGATCCTTGCGGAAGAACCGGAAGAAGATCCCCAAATACAGCTTGAAGAAACGGTCGAAGTCCAGCTGGAAGAAGAGACTGATGCTCAGTTGGAAGAGATTATGGAAGAAACCCTGGAAGAAATCTTGGGAGGAATTCTGGAAGAACCCCAGGAAGAGCTCTGGGAAGAACCCCAGGAAGAACTCCAAGAAGAACCCCAGGAAGAACCGGTGGCGGTCACAGAGGCCACCATTCGTTTGGAAGCCATTCCGGGTCTCAAGGGGACAGTAAGAAACGCAGCACCTATTACCCGGGAGGAAGAGGACGATGTGACGCCCTACATTCCTGTTGTACCCCAGGGTGCAGAGCCTTATTCTGAGGAATGGGAGCCGGAATATGAGCAGCCTATTGCGGAGTATGTGCCGCCCCGCCCGATTTTGTTCCATCCCCGTTCCCGGTTGCGGGAATTAAAGCGCAAGCTGGTAAACGGTCCAGAACGGATGTATTATGAAATGTCGGAAAAAGGCTTGGGCAAGCTGCAGCTGGCGATCTTCTTTAGCTTGCTGGTTGTGTTGCTCACTGCCGGTGCTACTGCTATGTATGCCATGGGTTGGGTAGGGGAGAATCGGCTGCGGCTGATGATCTTCGGCCAGTTTTTAGCCATGCTGATCTCGGCGTTTTTCGGCAGCAACCAGCTGATCGAAGGCGGCGTGGATATTTTCAAAAAGCGCTTTTCCCTAAATTCCATGCTGCTGGTTTCCTTTGTGCTATGCTGCGCTGACGGTGTGCTGTGCTTACTGCAGTTGCGCCTGCCTTGCTGCGCCGCTTTTAGCCTGCAGATGACCATGTCTTTGTGGAACGCCTATCATAAGCGAAATACCCAATTAGGACAGCTGGATACCATGCGCAAAGCTGTTCGTTTGGATAGCATTACCCGGCAGGAAGATTACTTGGAGGGCGCTCCCGCGCTTCTTCGGGGAGAGGGCCAGGTGGAGGATTTTATGGACACCCTGGACAGCCCCTCCCAGCTTGATAAAGTGATTTCTGTGTATGCCCTGGTATGTTTGGGTATCAGCCTGGCTACCGGTGTGGCAGCCGGTGTGCTCCATGGGGTGAGCGTTGGCATTCAAGTAGCATCAGTTACCGCATTGGCAGCAATTCCTGCGTCTATGTTTGTGACACTATCTCGTCCTATGGCGGTGCTGGAACGGCGGCATCATGCCCTGGGCACTGTGCTGTGCGGTTGGCAGGGCGTAGAGGGAATGTGCAATAAGGTGCTGTTCCCCTTGAACCATGAAGACCTGCTGCCTGTGGATGGGGTCAAAATGAATGGCGTGAAATTCTATGGCAGTCGACAGCCCGATGAGATCATCTCCTATGCAGCAGCCTTGGTTGCAGCAGACGGGGGTTCTCTTACCCATCTGTTTGAGCATCTTCTGGAGAGCCGGAACGGGATGCATTATGATGTCACCCAGTTTTGTGGTTATGAAAATGGCGGCATTGGCGGTATTGTCAATGATGAGTCGGTGCTGGTGGGCACAAAGACTTTCTTGAAAGAGATGGGTGTACAGATCCCGGAAGGGATTCGGGTGCACCAGGCAGTTTGTGTTGCCATTGACGGAGAACTTTGCGGTTTGTTTGCAGTGGTGTTTGAAAAGGACAATAATTGCGCTGCCGGTTTTGCGACCTTGTGCGGTTATCGCAATTTACATCCTGTGATCACAGGCGGCGATTTTGTGCTGACTGAGAGTTTCTTGAAGAATCACTTTGATGTAAAAGCAAAGCGTGTGGTGATCCCGGAGGATACCCAGCGCAGACAGCTGGCAGAACGAGCCCAAGCACCGGAGGCAAAAGCTTTGGCGTTGGTGACTTCCCAGGGTTTGGCACCTTTTGCTTACGCAGTAACCGGCGCTCGGGCGTTAAAGAGCGCGGCAAAGGCCGGTGTAATAGTGCACATGATCGGCGGTATTTTAGGTATGCTGATGATGTTGGCCTTGGCGATCATCGGTGCAACCCAGCTGCTGACCCCTGCCAATATGTTCTTGTACGAGTTGGTGTGGATGGTGCCCGGTTTGCTCATTACTGAGTGGACACGTTCAATTTAATAAAAAATGATCCCCGAAAAATTCGGGGATCATTTTTTATTTAATGGTTGAACCGTTATTTAACACCAGGGTGCTATACAGAAACAGCACATCCTGTCCTTTGAACTGTATAAACTGATCCAGCATTTTACTGCTGATATAGCGAAGATCTACTAAAGTTACCGTCTTGTATTCACTAAGCAGCAGGGGGGTCATGGAACTGCCGAAAGAATCCCGGAAGATGATGAGTTCTTTATCTGTGGTTGCGTTTGGGTTATCAATGGTAAGCAAAAAGCTGGCGCCTGACAGATAAACATCGTACAGATCTTTGCTGGAGAGCTTTTCCATGTTGTATACATCGGCGGTTTCTTGTTTTTCGTAGTTGTATACTTTGCAGTTACGCAGCGTATCGTTTTCCAACAAATACATAGTATCCGGTTTCATAGGGAGGGCGGCTTGTCCGTAGTACACGCCATAGAAGGGGCGCCCAACAGGGATTTTTTCAAAATCATCTTCCTTTGGCTGGGAAACACCTAAGGCCTTGGTGATTTTTTGTGCCGCAGGAATCAGATTTTCCTGACGCCAATGGGTGTCGGTGAAGTAGTAATCCTGTTGGGTCAGACAATCTGTGATATCTACAAAATTGGCCCAAGGGAGACTCTCGCGCAGAACGGAAAACATTGCATCATAATCCATGGATGGATAACCGTTGGGCTGCGCCAAATAGTAGCCCTTATCCGGTACGGGAACAAAGGTGATCTTGCTGCCGGTGTCCTTTAAATAAGTGTCATACACATAGTTAAAACGGGAGCAAACATACTTTACAGAAGATAGATTTAAGGGATATTCCAGCTTGGCGGCATAGCCATCTTCGATATAAATGCCGTTGTTGTCCTTTTGCTGCAGTCCGTAGTAATGAAACACAGACTTTAAGGTACGGAAAGGATCTCGCAGGGGGAATTGATCCAGAGCAGCATCTTCAAAATTAGCCATAAAAGAACCGTTAAGCAGAGTGTCGGCTGTTACCGGAGGCATTTGCTCCAGTGGCCGCCGTTCTGCCTCTGAAAAATCGTTTGCCGGCAAGAACCAAGCGCAGGCGGTAAGGCTTGCCCACAATGTGATCAGCAGCGCTGCGCCAAGTATGCGAATTTTTTTACAATCCATCGTTATCCCTCCTTAAAAACGGAAATACAGGAAGGGGCTGAATGAACCGTCTACCAGATAGGCGGTACAGATCAAAAGCAAAGCGATCAGGAATATAGGCTCGATAATCGCTACCCATTTCTGATTTTCTACTTTCAAAGCCATATGTTTGACCAAAGGTGTGGTGCCGATAAAACCTGCTAAGAACAGACATCCGTAGCTTCGTAGATAATAGAGGGTTTGGCTGTTGATCAGAGGCAAACCGCTGAAGCCGAAAAGACCGGCAAAGTCTTGCCCGGCCTGTGTCAAAGTTTCTGCATTAAATAGAACAAAACCAAGCAACACAATGAGCATGGTGTAAATGTGGCTGAGTGCGCGGGGTATATTTTTCAGGGCAGGCAACCATTTTTCCAGCATCAAAAAGACGGCATATAACAGACCCCATAGGACAAAGTTCCATGCAGCGCCGTGCCATAGGCCGGTAAGCATCCAAACCACCAAGGTGTTAAACACCCAACGGCCGTTGCTGACCCGGTTGCCCCCCAAGGGAATATAGACATAGTCACGAAACCAGGAGCCCAGGCTCATATGCCAACGCCGCCAGAATTCTCCGATGCTTCTGGATAGATACGGATAGTTAAAGTTTTCGATAAAGTGGAAGCCAAACACCCGTCCAAGACCGATGGCCATATCCGAGTAGCCGGAAAAGTCAAAGTAGATATTCAAACAGAAGGCGATGGCGTACATCCAGTAGAACAGGATGCTTTGCTCTGGGGATTCGCGAAACAGTTTTATCAGAAGCGCAAAGTTATCCGCGAGGATCACTTTTTTGGCTAAGCCTATGAGGAAACGCCGAAGTCCCAGCGCTACATTTTCCCAGCTGTGGGTGCGGTGATCCAATTCTTTTGCTACATCGAAATAACGCACGATGGGGCCTGCGATCAGTTGAGGGAACAATGCAACATAAGCACCGAAGTGAATGGGGTTTTTCTGTACAGGTACATTTTGGCGGTACAGATCAATGGTATAGCTTAAACATTGGAAGGTGTAGAAACTGATGCCCACAGGTAGCGCTAACCGTAATAGAGGGATGCTCAGACCGGTTGCAGCATTAAAGGAGCTTATGAAGAAATCTGCGTATTTGAAGATTCCCAGAAGAGAAAGACTTGCTACTACAGATACAGTGAGCCAGAATCGCTTCCAACCCTTAGAAGTTGCTTTGTCTATGGCAAGACCGCAGAGATAGAAAAGGATAATGGTGGCAACCATCAAGAAAACATATTTAGGCTCTCCCCATCCATAAAAAATAAGGCTGGACAGTAACAAAACCGTATTTTTTAGGCTGCGTGGCACCAGAAAGTAGATGGCAATCACTGCTGGCAGAAAGTAATATAGAAACGGGATACTGGAAAACAGCATAATGGTTTCTCCTTCGTGAATAAAAAAGAGGCAGCGCCGAAACACTGCCTCTATGATATCAGCTTGTTAGTTCAAAGTAAAGGCCAGGTCTTCGCCGCGGACAGTCTTGAAAGCATCGATGAAGGACTGTGCAGTCATATCCAGTGCGGAGTCCAGCATAACCAGAACAACAACATCTTCGTGACCGGCAACCAGCAGCTGGTCAGCGCCAACGCAGACCCACTTGCGGGTGTCGATGCCGTTTTTCATAGCTTCAGCAATGGTCTGGGTGTGGGCGGCGTCCTTAACCCGGACGGCAACCAGAGAGAAAGCGATAGAGCCAACCATGGACTCGCAAACAGCCAGGTCGGAAATGTCATCGCCGTTTTCCAGACCGGTGTAACTCTGAATCTGGTACTCAGCTGCCTCAGCAGTGGTTAGGTCGATGGTGGCGACCATGGGACCCATGACAGAAGCGGGCTGGATAGCCAGGATGTTATTCAACAGAGCTTCCATGGAATTGGGGTCGGTGTTGATCTCGATCTCGATGTCGCCTTCATCGGGGGTGGATTCGGTTTCATCGTCAATGATCTCATCGGTGACTTGGGTGGTGGTTTCAGTGGTAGATTCGTTGATGTCGTTGTTGCCGCAAGCAACCAGACCCATAGCCAGGGTCAGAACCAGCAGCAGAGCGATCAGCTTCTTCATAAATTGTTTCCTCCAAAATAAATGTTTTATGTTTGAATTTATATACGCTTACATAGGCTTATTTTTACAAGCCTGAGGGATTATATCAACTTTCCGGAGGGTTGTCAAGGGTTATACAAAAAAGTTCACAATATTGAAAATGCTGGTCAGATTTTATAGATTTACATAGAAAAAAACTGCATTAAAATCATATAAAACAATGTGCCGCCACCGATAGAAAGCAGGGTGTTGCGTCGCCATAAATGCAATCCTACTACTGCTGCGCAGCCCAATAGTTCTGGGATGCCGTAGGGATATTGCAAAAAGGTTGTATCCTTAAAGCAATAAACTACCAGCATACCCATAATGGCATAGGGCAACACGCTTCCCAGGTATGTGACCCAGGACGGTGTTTTTTCTTTGTCCCGGAAAAGCAGAAAGGGTAAAAATCGAGTAGCCATGGTAGCCAAGGCAGCCACAGCCACGATCAAAATGCTGTGCAGATCATTCATAGACTTTCCTCCTTGCAGTTTTTCCGGAAATGGTCAAAAGCAGGGCAATAGACACCATTGCCGGAATCAGGAAGATATTTTTGCCGAAGATCAAAAGGCAGATGAGCGAGCTGGCGATGCCGATGATAGCGGGGCGGTGATTTTGACTGCTGAGCCATTGCTCTACAAATAAGGTAACAAACAAAGCGGTGAGGACAAATTCCAGGCCTGCAAAGCTGACAGGGACAACAGATCCTACCCAGCCGCCTAAAACGCAACCGAGTATCCAGTAGATGTGGTTAAGCAGAGAAACGAAAAAGCAATAAGCGCCCCGGCTGACCCCAGCAGGGGGGAGGTTTTGGGTCACCAAAGAATAGGTTTCGTCGGTTAACGCGAAAATCATATAGGGCTTTTTCTTGCCCACATCCCGATAGGAATCCAATAGAGAAATGCCGTAAAACAGATGACGGGCGTTGAGCAGTAATGTGGCCATCAAGGTGCTCAGAAGCGAGGCTTGGCTTGCCAAAAGGCTAACCACCAAATACTGGGCTGAGCCGGCATACATAAACAGGGACATAGCAAATGCCCAAAAGATGCCATAGCCTGCTTTCTGTAGAAGAATGCCAAAGCCAATGCCCAAAAACAGATAACCCGTCAGCACCGGAAGGGTATCTGTAAATATTTGTTTGATTGCGGATTTTTTCATATGTATTCTCCTGGTTTTTTCTTATAAGGATTATAGGTCTGCGGGGAGGGAAAGTCAATGTAAATTCCCTTGTTTTTTTCTAACTTCGCTATTATAATAATGTATATATCTATAAAGAGGTGAAATCATGAAAAAGGAAATTGATGTATTCGCATATGCCTCCAAAATTCTAGAAGAGGTTGGCAAGGGCGTTTTGCTCACCACCAGTCTGGATGGGAAGGTAAATACCATGACTGTCGGCTGGGGCACAATGGGTATACAGTGGGGAAAGCCTATTTTTATTGCCTATGTACGGCAGAGTCGTTACACAAAGGAATTTTTGGATCAGACCGGGGAGTTTACCATCAATGTGCCGATGGAGTCTGTGGATAAGCAGATCCTGTGCCTTTGCGGTACAAAGTCGGGAAGAGATGTGGATAAGGTGGCAGCTTTGGGTTTGACGACAGTTCCTGGCACCACGGTGGCAGCGCCGGGCTTTACCCAGCTGCCTTTGACCTTGGAATGTAAGGTGATCTATCGTCAAGATCAAAATCTGCAGGCGATTTGCCCGGAAAGCTTGGCGCGGTTCTACGCCCCGGGCAGTGCGGATGAAGAGAATTTCCACACAGCTTATTATGGAGAAATCACTGCGGCTTATCTCATTGAAGAATGAAAATATACAAAAAACTATCCTGTGATAAATTGATCGCAGGATAGTTTTTTGTTATGCAAAGAAGAGGAAGATATTTGGGTAATTTTTACAAGTAAAAAAGTGAGCAAAATGGCAATCTGCTATTGAAATTTACATAAATTATGATATACTGTATTCGTAATAATATACAAAATGTGTAATTATGCCTGTTTGCTTGATGGTGTTTTGTACCAATGTCCACACTTTTTGTGGTATAAACCCTGAAAATAACGCCTAAAAGTGCAAAATACACATGATGTAGAGGAAAGGGGATTTCTATGAAAAAGGAAACAGCAAAGAAGAATAAGCTGTGGCTGTGGATCGGCCTTGGTGTTGTTGCCCTTTTGGCAGTAGTCGGCATTGTGCTGGCGCTGGTCTTAGGACAAGGACAAGGACAAGGCGGACGTGCAGATTTGTATTGGAACGTGGATCGCGCTGCCTATACACAGAGCGAATCTGGATTGTCCAGCCGTGAGCCTGCAGCAGACGGCATGTACTACATAAAGTTTGCTTATAACGGCGAGCAGGTAGAACTGCCTGTAGCAGACAAGCGACTGGTCAATTTCATCGATACAATGGACCTGATGGGTCTTGTCATCGACAGAGATGGCATTGTTACCGATGCAGTTGATGTAACACAGGTCGCTGTAGAAAAAGGTAAAGGTATTTATTTTGTTGAGGCTACGGACACAGAGTTGGTTGCCAACTCCGCCGTTACACTCAACGGCTTGGCAATGAGATTTGCCATCACAGAAAACACACAGATTTATAATGTATCTGTGTCTGCTTCTATGGTGGGTGAGCTCATCCAAGGTAAGGATATCCAGGTCATGGATAGCATCCATGTCTACGCCAACGATCAGGACGAGATTACCCATGTATATTTGGTGGAACCTCCCTTGCAGTCCAAGATCTATTGGCGTATGGATCAGATGTGGGATGGTACCCAGAAGGATACCACCCGTGAGCCTGATGAGAAGGGTGTTTACACCATTCCTTATTGGTGCGAGGGTGAGGAAGTAGAGATCAAGACCAAGGACCGTAAGCTGGTGGCTGAGATCGACAACCGAAGCTTCTACTGGTGTCACAGCGCTTTCCGGTTTGATGAAGAGGGCTATGCAGCTGCCCGTATCAACACCGGCACAGCAACCCGTACCATTTCCCTGGTGGACTGCTACGATGTCATGGAGATCGACGGCAACAATATCTCTACCCAGCCCTTTGGCAACGGCACTCCTGTCAACTTCAAGGTGACAGAGAATACCAAGATCTACGATGTCAGTAATCTGGCTAAGGCTCTGGGTACTGCCGGTCAGCAGGTCGATAGCCTGCAGATCAACGACCGTGTATCTGTGTGGACGGATAAGGACGGCAATGCAGTTACCATTTATGTTGCTTCCCGTAGATGTGACAGCCCTATTTATTTTAATGTAGAGCGTCAGTGGAGCGGAGCCGAAAAGTCCACCAAGCGTACCCCTAACGCAGATGGACTGTACGAGATCGAACTGTGGTCTGAAGCAACAGGCAAGCAGACCTACTTGATGAACAAGGAGCAGGTCGATTTTGTTGATGCAGAAGGCTACCGCGTTTGTGGTCTGAAGGCTGACGGCAAGCTGGTACAGGAGGTTTATCCTTTTGAAGCTATCTTTGGTTATCCCGCTGTTTGTAATGGCAGATGGGTTACCGATATTACCGGCAGCATCATTACCATTCTGTCTCCTGCGAACCTAACTGAAACCAACTGGATAATGTCCGCAGACTGCAAGGTCTACGACATGTCCGGTCAGGGCGAGTATGGCGCAGTAACCGAGCTGCGGGTAGGCGATAATGTTAAGGTCTTCCGGAATCCTCCCGGTGAGATCGTTTGCATGATCATCGACTCTCGTCAGACCGGCCTCGACAGCTTGTACTACAACTTGAATCGTCAGTATGACGACAAGTTGAAGGAAACCAAGCGTCTGCCCGATGAGAACGGCTGGTATGTATTTGATGTTGCTCACAACGGCAAGACCAAACAGGTCAAGACCAAGAGCAAGGAAATTGCAAGCCAGTTTGAAGCACTGAACCCCGGTGCAGCAGCGCTGTTTGTAAATAACGGTGTTATTCAGAAGGTCTTTGACCCCGTTGTTGCACTTGGTGGCAAAAAGGTTGCTTCTGCATTCTACTTTGAGGGTTATGACGAAGAGGGCAAGGCAGTGTTCGGCTACGAAGGCCGTGATGATCTGTCCTATGTCGTCTCTGAAAACATGATCGCTTATGACGTCAGCACCAACAACTTTAACAACCGTGGTAGCGTTACCACCCTGCAGAAGGGCGACTGGGTAACCTGCTTTACCGATATGTACGGTGAGCTGCGCGTTGTTTATGTCCGTGGCCGTAAGGCAGATGCTGCTGGTTACAACTTCGAAAGAATGTACGATGCAGGAAAAGCCACGACCACCCGTAAACCTGATGCAGACGGCTGGTATGTATTCCAGATGGCCATCGATGGCAAGTGCAAGACCCTGAAGACCAAGAACAAAGACTTGGCCACAATGATCGACTATCAGAACACAGCTGTTGGTTTGACCATTAAGGGCGATGAGATCATGGGCTATACCAATGCCAACATGATCCCTGGCATCAGCGCCACCGGCGTCAGAGGCTACGATGTTATTAAGGTCGATGGCAACAAGCTGACCGTGCGTTACACTGTGACCGGTTCTGTGAACACCGGCAAGGAGCAGGTGATCACCCTTGCATCCAATGCAAAGGTTTATGATGTAAGCACCGGTGATGTGGCTACCTTTGGTCAGAAGATGGATGCTAGCGCTATCAAGGTAGGCGACCGTTTGACCACCTTGAAGGACGCAAAGGGCAACCATGCTCTGATTTATGTAACCCACAAGGGCAACCGCGCTGCTGGCTACGTCAGCTACTGCCCGCATTGTGATAAGGAAGTTTACTGGTGCGCATGGTCTATGGACGGATTCAACTCCGGCGATGACAGCCACGTGTATCTGTTCCGCGATATCAACACAAGCAAGCAGTTGTCCATGGGCAACAAGGATCTGCAGTATACTGTAGTCATCGACTTGAACGGTTACACATGGACTCGGACAACAGAAGGCCGTGCAATCTCTGTTTCTTATAAAGAGTCCCTGTACATTTTGGATACCGTAGGTACCGGTAAGATTCGTTCTACTGGTGCAATGGGCCAGAATGCTGGCGTTCTGTCCATTGGTACTGGCTCTAAGGTTCATTTGTTGGGCGGTACTCTTGAACAGATTGAAAGTGATGTGAAGGTTCCTGCTGGCGGTATTGTGAACATGAGCGGCGACGGCAGTGAGTTCCACATGTCCGGCGGTAAGCTGGTAGGCGGTAAGGCTTCCGATTATCAGGCTGGCACAGTTTCCAAGAACGGCATGGGTGGTAGCATCTATGCTTCCAACGGTATTGTGGACATTACCGGCGGTGTCATTGAAGGCGGCCATGCAGATTACTGCGGCGGTAATATTTTCTTCTACGGCGCTACCTCCATTAATATCGAAAACGCTACCATCACCGGTGGTGAGGCAGGCGTTCGGGGTGGTAATATTTACATCAACTCCGGTGTTGCCAAGGAGCCTGCTGCTGTAATTAAGAACTGTCAGATTCTTGACGGCGTTGCAGGCGACAAGGGTGGTAACATCTATAACGATGCGCCCAATGCTACTTTGACGGATTGTACCATCTCTGGCGGTAAGGCAGGGATGTTTGGCCACAATGTTTTCCATAGTAGTGGTACATTGAATGTTGTCGGCGGCTCTGTTGTTGGTGGCGATTTTGCAGCCAAGAGCGGTACTTTGGTGCTTACCGGTCCTGTAAAGGTTGATTTGATGAACCTGACTGGTGCGCAGGTCAATGTATCCGGCCTGACCAAGGGCGCTTCTATTAAGGTGAACGCTGAGGGCGACTTTACAACGGATTACAAGAATATTAAGGATATTCTGGAAGCAGGTTATATCCAGCCTGCAACTGCCGGTGCAGTTCTGGAAATCAACGGCAAGAAGTTGACCATGTCCGGCGCAGAGATTCCTACCGAACCGGGTCTGGATGTTTCTGATCCCTCTGTTTGCCCGCATTGTGGTGTAAAGTGGGACCAGATCACTTGGACTGCTTGGACAGGTGAACATGATCCTGCCAGCGGCCACTACCGTCTGGAAAAGGATATGACCACTGCCCATACTAACATTGGTAACTCTCAAAACTTTAACGCAAATATCGTTCTGGATTTGAACGGACATATCCTGAAGGCTGAAAATGGCGACTACGCTATGGGCGTTGGCTTGAATAAAGTTTCTCAGATCACACTGACTATTATGGATAGAGTAGGTGGCGGTGAGATCCAAGCTACCGGTAAGAGCAAGGCCAGCGCAGGCGTTATGTCTGTGGTGAACAACGCAAAGCTGAACATCATCAGCGGTACATTGCGTCAGCTGCCTTCTTCTGATGTAGCGGTAGTCAATGCAGGTGTTCTGTATGTACAAAACGCTACCTTGAATATGTACGGCGGCAAGATTGCCGATGGCCGTATTGCTTCCACTCAGGATGCAACTGCAGGTAACGTTTTGCTGCGTAACAGCACTGTATTTAACATGTACGGCGGTGAGATCACCAATGGCTATGCAGCCAAGAGCGGCGGCGGTGTAAATGTATACGGCTCCGTTCCTAAGTTCAACATGTATGGTGGTTCCATCACAAATAATACTTCTGTTGGCGATGGCGGTAACGTCTATGTCAGCGGCGGTACAGCTACCATCGGCGGCACATCCGTGATTTCCGGCGGCGTGGGCAAGAATACCACAAGCAACATCGCTTGTACTGGAACCTTGACCATTAACGGCGGCATGATCGACGGCGGCGTTTCCGGCAAGTTCAAGACCTTGACTCTGGCAGGTAATCCTGTGATCAAGGGTATTGAGGTTGCTAGTGGTAAGCTCTTGACTCTGGGCGAACTGACTGCAGGTGCTGAGATCTGGGTCAATGCAAAGGGCGTGTTCACCGAGGTCAATGCAAAGACTGAAGAATATGCTGCTTACTTCAAGCCAAAGGCAGAGGGCGGTTCCATTGCGGTTGTGGAAGTAACTCAGAATGGAGTCAAGGGCAAGGCATTGTCTATGACTGGCGGTTCTGAGATTGAAGGTCCTGCATTTGATGTTAATGATAATACCATTTGCCCCCACTGTGGTGTAAAGGTGAAAGAGATTACCTGGACTGCTTGGACAGGCGAGGATGATCCTACAACCGGACACTACCGTTTGGAGAGCAATGTGGCATTTGATCATGCAAACATCGGTAACGCCAAGCACCTGGATGCTGACATCGTTCTGGACCTGAACGGCAAGACCTGGAAGGCTGACGGCGACTACATCATGGGTATCGGCCTGCATGATGAAGCAAATGTTACTGTTTCCATTATCGATACAGTTGGTGGCGGTAAGCTTCAGGGCACCGGTAAGCGCGATGATCCTGCAACTGAAAAGGTTGAAACAAGTGCAATCGGTGTTATCTCTGTAATGAAGAGCTCTACACTTAACATCTACGGCGGTACACTTGAGCATGTACGCGCAAATGATATTGCGGTAACCAATGCAGGTGTTCTGTATATCAATGGCGCAAACTTGAACATGTATGGCGGTAAGATCACTGGCGGTTATGTTGCTTCCAATGCATCTGCAACAGCTGGTAACGTGCTGCTGCGTGGTAACACCACATTTAACATGTTCGGCGGCGAAATTTCTAATGGTTATGCAGCCTTTAACGGCGGCGGTGTGAATTCTTATACAGCTAGAACTGCAACCAATTCTGGCGTAGTGTTCAATATGATTGGCGGTTCCATTAAGAATAACACTGCTGAAAACGAAGGCGGTAACATCTACATCAGCGGCGGTACAGTCAATATCAGCGGTACTGCTGAAATCTCCGGCGGCTTGACCAAGGGTAGAGTGAATAATATTACTGTTCGCGATACCTTGAACATCAGCGGTGGTACCATTGATGGCGGCATTTCTGGCAAGTGCAATGTGTTCACATTGTCCGGTAATCCTGTGATCAAGGCAAACACTGTTGGTTTGATGATTGCTGAGGGCAGAGTGATTACTCTGGGTGAACTGACTGAAGGCGCAGAGATTTATGTCAATGCAGAAGGCGTATTCACCGAAGAAAATGCAAAGGCTGCAGAATATGCTAAGTACTTCAAGACCAATATTCAGGGCGGTTCCGTTGTAGCCGAAGGCAACACCTTGGCAGTGGTTGGCGGGCAGGTACCTGAAATTGATGTCAATGATCCCACCATTTGCCCCCACTGTGGTGTAAAGCTGGATCAAATCTATTGGCATACCTGGACAGGCGCACACAATCCTGCTGACGGCCACTACCGTCTGGAGGAAAACCTGACTACGGCCCATGCCAACATCGGTAACGGCTTGAATATTGATGCAGACATTGTTCTGGATCTGAACGGCAAGACTTGGAAGGCAAACGATGGCGATTACCTCATGGGCATTGGCTTCGAGAAGAAGGATGACCAAGGCAATTTAGTCTGGGTAAGCGCTGTTAAGATGTCCATTATGGACTCTGTTGGCGGCGGTGAGCTGCAGGCTACCGGTAAGACCGGCAATGCAGCCGTGATTACCGCAACGCACAACACACGGCTGAATATTTACGGCGGTACCCTGCGTCAGCTGCCTTCCAACGATGTCAAGACACAGCTTGGCGTTGTGTATGCCCGTACTTGGAGCGGCGCAAAGAAGCCGACAACCATCAATATGTATGGCGGTAAGATCACTGGTGGTTATACGGAATCTACTGCGAGCGATTCTGCCGGCAATGTGCTGCTACGCGGCGTAGCTATTTTCAACATGTACGGTGGTGAGATCAGCGGCGGTAAGGCAGCTGCAACCAGCGGCGGTGTGCATGCTTACGGTACAGCTACTGAGTTTAATATGCTTGGCGGTACTATCAAGGATAACATCGGTGGTGTTGGTACTAACGTTTACTGCAGCGGTGGCAAGGCTACCATCGGCGGTACTGCTGTGATCTCCGGTGGCAATGTGGTTTGCACCGGCAATCTGACAGTAAGCGGCAATCCTGTTATTACTGATCTGGAAATCCCTGCTAACAAGAAGATTACTTTGGGTGATCTGACTACAGGCGCAGATATTTGCGTCAATGCAAATGGCGCATTTACCGCAGAGAATGCAAAGGCTTCTGAATATGTTGGTTACTTCAAGACCAATGTAGAAGGCCATAAAGTCGTTGCCGAGAACAATGTTTTGAAGGTAACAGAGGATACCGGCACTGGCAATGAGCCTGATCCCAATGCAAAGTGCCCCTGCTGCGACAAGCCTTTGACAGAAATCGTCTGGGAGACTTGGAATGAGACCAATGCGCAAGCGGTTAAGGAAGGCGGCCACTACCGTCTGGAAGCCAAGTTGGAGTCTGGTAAGATTAACTTCGGCTCCGCCGCGAATCCCAACGACTTTACACTGGACCTGAATGGTAATACTTGGACTAATAATAGCGGATATCTGATGCACATTGGTGCCGGTGTAAATACTCCGTGTACTGTAAACATTTTTGACTCCGTTGGCGGCGGTGAGCTGCAGGGTTACGGAGCAGGTGATTATGGTGTTATCTATGTAGCGAACGGCTCCAAGCTGGTGCTGCACAGCGGTACTATCCGTCAGCTGGAGAATACATCTTCTCAAACCCGTGGCGCTGTGTATGTGTACAACGGAAAGATGGAGATGAAGGGCGGCAAGATTACCGACGGTTACACCAAAAAAAGCGGCCTTTCTGCAGGTAACTTGCTTGTGCGTGGCACTGCTGAATTCACCATGACTGGCGGCGAGATCACCAATGGCTACGCACTAACCCAAGGCGGCGGCGTGGCTGTCGTTGGCGGTACATTCACCGTTTCTGGTGGTAAGATCTACAACAACACTACCGATGGTACTGGCAATAATGTATTCATTGAGGCGCGTACAGCGGATAATGCAACCGTTACTGCTACCATCGGTGGCACAGCTGAAATTACCAACGGTAATGTGGTTTGCAACGATAACCTGACAGTAAGCGGCAAGCCTGTCATTTCCGAGCTGAAGCTTTCTGAGGGCAAGACCATCACTCTGGGTGAGTTGACGACAGGCGCAGATATCTGCGTCAATGCAACTGGCGTCTTTACCACAGAGAATGCAAAGGCTTCTGAATATGTTGGTTACTTCAAGACCAATGTAGAAGGCCATAAAGTCGTTGCCGAGAACAATGTTTTGAAGGTAACAGAGGATACCGGCGCAGGCAATGAGCCTGATCCCAATGCAAAGTGCCCCCACTGTGATGTGGCACTGTCTGAGATCACATGGAATGATTGGAAGGGCACTTCCAATCCTGCTGAAGGCCATTATCGTTTGAATAATGACCTGACAACTGAAGCACATGCTGAGCTTGGCGATGTTTCCTATGTATGTCTGGATCTGAACGGTCATGTATGGCGCGTTACCGGTTCTGACTATGCATTGGATGTTGGCACAAATAGCAATACCACCACTCAGATGTGGATCATCGACACTGCCGATAAGGATGGCGAAATTCAGGCTGCCGGCAAGGGTGGCGATGCAGGCGTTGTGAAGGTGATAAACGGCACAAAGCTGGTGCTGCACGGCGGTACGATCCGTCAGCTGTATACTGCCGATGCAACAACGCTGGGTGCTGTTTATATCAACGGTGCTAACTTTGATATGCATGGCGGTAAGATCACCGACGGTTACACCACATCTACAGCGGCTACTTCCGCAGGCAACCTGCTTGTCCGTGGCGCTACATCTGTAATGAACATGTACGGCGGTGAGATTACCAATGGCCATGCTGTAACCAACGGTGGCGGCGTAACCACTTACGGCACTTTCAATATGTCCGGTGGCACCATCTCTAACAACGTTTCTGATGGCATTGGCGGTAACATCTGTGTCAACGGTGGCACACCTACCTTCTCTAACAATGCGGAAGTGAAGAACGGCGTAGCCGGCAAGGGCGCAAACATTTATAATAAGGTCGCGTCTGCGAAGTTTGAGAATGTTTCCAAGATCGATGGCGATGTCTATACAATTGCCGACGTAACCTTGGAAGGCAGCGTCTATATGCCTATGGGTAACTCCAATGGTATTTTCATTGAGGCAACTGTTAAAAATAACGTTGCTGAAACCAAGGGTAAGTTGAAGTTTGTAAACTTTGACAAGACCAACTCTAAGATCTTCTTTGGCGTTGGATTTACAGATGGCAACCAGAGTGCGGTATTTACCGATGGTGGTGCTGAATACTTGGATTGCTTCAAGAATGTTGGTCGTACCACATCTGTTGAAGTAGACGGCACAAACTTGAAGGCGAATAGAACCAACCATGGTAACGCAGTAAACTATAGCTATTGCCCCCACTGCGGTGAAGAAGCAGGCCCTGTAAACTGGTTCCGTACCGGTGCTATGACTGAGGCTGAAAAAGATGCAAGCGGAACAGCAACTGGTTTCGAGGTATTCAATGCAGCCAATGTGTTAGATAGTGAAGGAAAGCAGAAGTTCACCCATTTCTTCAGCAGCGGTAGCGGTTTGGCTAATGGCTTGAAGTTTACTGGTGAAGTCGTGATTGACTTGGCTGGTGAAACTCGCACCTCCTCTCAGCAGATGTTTATTCTTGAGGGTGAAGGTTCTAAGTTGGCTGTTTTGGACACAGTAGGTGGCGGTAAGCTTGTTGGCAAGGGCAACATGGGTACTGAGACAGCTAATCACGTTGCAAACGGCGGCGTTATCAATGTAGCAGGTGCTACTGCCAAGGCGACTGTTAGCATTTACAGCGGCACAATCTCTTTGACTGTTGTTAATACTGATACTGCAAAGTCTAACGTTGTTCGCGGTGGTCTTATCAGCGTGAACGGCGGCGATCTGAACATCTACGGTGGTATCCTTACTGGCGGCAAGACTAACCACAGCACTGATGGCGGCGCTGGTGGTAACATCTACATGAACAACGGCAAGTTTACCATGACTGGCGGCTTGATCACCGGTGGTACAGCAAGACAGAACGGCGGTAACATTTATGTGAACACCAATGCTACTGCTGAGATCACTGGCGGTATGGTGGAAAAGGGTACTGTACTGAATCAGCGCGGTGGTAACCTGTTCTTGACCTGTAAGGACAGCGCAATTTCCAACCTGATCGTTCGCGGTGGCGCCGTAACAGGCACGGATACTGCAAAGGTATGCGGCGGTAACATCGCCATTAGCGCACAAGCAAAGTTCACCTTGAACAATGTTGTGATGGCTGGCGGTACTGCGATCAACGGCGGCAACCTGTCTGTAGAGAAGGTTGACAACGGCACACAGAATCCTCAGTGCGAACTGACAAACTGTGTGATCTACGGCGGCACAGCAACCGGAACCGGCAATGATACCTTCACTGGAGAAGGCATTACACTGGCTGGTTGATTGCGATCGCTGTAATACAGTCGCGCAAAGTAGTTGACTGATAGCAAAACTTATAAAGAGCCCGGGGCAGAGAAATCTGCCCCTGGTTTTTTGTGGTAAAGTCATTGACAGAAAAAGGAAAAAGTCCTATACTAACTCTGTTTCACATAGAAAGGAGCATATAGGCTTGAAGATTGCAGTTACTTATGAAGCGGGCCAGGTCTACCAGCATTTTGGACACTGCGCAGCATTTAAGATATATCAGATCGAACAGCACAATATCGTGTCATCTCAGATGGTGGACACCCAGGGGCAAGGGCATAGCGCATTGGCTGAATTCCTAAAAAACCATCAAGTTGATGTGCTGATCTGTGGCGGCATTGGGGGTTGTGCAAGATGTGCCTTGGATGCGGCCGGGATTCAGATATACGGTGGTGTCAGCGGTGATGTAGAGGATGCAGTTGTGGATTTTCTGGCAGGGGATTTACGATTTGATCCCCATGCTTCTTGTAGCCACCATTCAGGTAGCCATACTTGTGGCGGGCATACTTGCCAATAAGGAGAATAGTGCTTATGAAGAACAGTCGGCTTTGGAAGCTGTTTTTGACATTTTTTAAAATCGGCGCATTTACTTTTGGCGGCGGTTACGCTATGATCCCGTTGATCCAAAAGGAAGCGGTGGAGACCAACGGTTGGATCACAGATGATGATATTTTAGAGATCATCGCCATTGCAGAATCTACCCCTGGACCGATAGCCATCAATTCTGCTACTTTTGTAGGTTATCGTACCGCTGGGGTGTTGGGCGCTGCCTGCGCCACCTTTGGTGTGGTGCTGCCCAGCTTTGTGGTGATTTTGGTTATTTCTTATGTACTGCGTGAATTTGCCCAAGTGGCTGCGGTGCAGTATGCCTTTAACGGCATTCGCGCCGGCGTGTTGGCACTATTGTTCAAGGCGCTGTTTACCATGTACAAAAAAGCCCCCAAGGGATGGGTGTCTTATGTAGTTATGGCTGGCGCATTTGTTGCCACTGCGTTTTTGAACCTTCCGGTGCTTGCTGTGATTGTTGGCTGCGCTGTGTTTGGGCTGGTGACGGCTGTGATGGCAGATAGGAGGCAGGCAAAATGATTTATTTAGAGTTGTTTTGGACCTTTTTGACCATTGGCGCGTTCACCTTTGGCGGCGGCTATGCCATGCTGCCGCTGATCCAGGAATCGGTTGCAAGTCAATGGGGCGATGTGATCTCTCAAGAAATGATGATCAACTTTGTGGCAGTTAGCGAGTCTACCCCCGGGCCGTTTGCTATCAATATGGCAACCTATGTCGGTTCGACGATGGGTGGTGTGTTGGGCTCTGTCTGCGCTACATTGGGTGTTGTTTTGCCCAGCTTTGTGATCATTTTGATTGTAGCAAAATGCTATGACCGCTTCCGTGAGAACAAAATTGTCAAAGGCTGTATGACCGGGCTGAAGCCTGCGGTGGTTGGCTTGATCGCCAATGCGGTATTAGGCGTACTGATGACGGTTTTCTTCCCGGCAGGTATTTCTATGGCGGTTTTCACTAACATTAGCTTTTATTTGTATGCGGCTCTGTTTGGTGTAATGCTGGTTCTGGCATTTAAAAAGGTGCATCCCATTGCCATTATTTGCCTCTCTGCGGTGGTAGGCATTGTCATCGGTTATTTGGGGCTATAAGTAAACGGCAGATCTTCGGATCTGCCGTTTTTCATTGCTACTTGCAAAAAGTGCAAGTTTGGTATAATATAGGATAATATATAAGTGTTTATATTCGTCGACGACATGGAAGGGATGTGCTGTTTTGGATTCTGCTGCAAAGAAAAGAGCATGGAAAAGAAAATTGTCAATGGCCACCCTGAGCACCACCCGTGTGATTGCCTTGGCGTTTTTGGGGATCATCCTGCTGGGAACGCTTCTGTTGATGCTGCCCATTGCCTCCCGCAGCGGAGTATCCTTGGGATTCCGTACTGCATTATTTACAGCCACCTCGTCAACTTGTGTTACCGGACTGGTGAAGGGGGATACCTGGTCTATGTGGTCCGGCTTCGGTCAGGTGGTCATCATCAGTTTGATTGAAATTGGCGGCTTGGGCTTTATGTCTATGGCTTCCACAGTTGTTTTTTTGCTAAAAAGAAAGGTTGGCTTACGGCAGCGGATGATTATGGCGCAGGCTATGAGCTTAAATGAGACACAAGGTGTTGTGCGGCTGCAAAAGTGGGCGCTATGTGGCAGTTTGCTGATCCAGCTTTGCGGTGCTTTGGTGCTGTTTGTTCGTTTTTTGCCGGATTACGGCGTAAAACAATCGGTTATTTGGGGCGTTTTTCATGCGATTTCTGCATTTTGCAACGCCGGATTTGATATTTTCGGTTCTATCACACCCGATGCCAGCGTGGCAGTGTTTCAAAATGACCCGGTGGTCTTATGTACTTTGGCTGCCCTGATCATTGTTGGCGGCTTGGGCTTCTTTGTTTGGGAAGAGGTCGTACGGGTGCGAAAGTTTAAGGATTTCAGCGTGTATACAAAGTTGGTGCTGATCATGTCAGGGTGTTTACTGGTATTGGGTGCAGTGTTGATTTTGGCGCTGGAATGGAACAATTCTCAGACTTTGGGGAATATGCCTGTTTGGCAGAAGATCCTCAATGCAGTATTCCAGTCAGCATCTTTACGGACAGCGGGATTTGCATCCATTGATCAGGCAGCCTTGACCGATGGCGGCAAGGCAGTAAGTATCCTTTGGATGATGATTGGCGGCTCTTCCGGCTCTACCGCTGGCGGTGTGAAGACAGTTACATTTTTGGTGCTGTTACTGTTTATTTGGACCCGGATTCGCAACCGACACACTGTGCATGTATTTAAGCGGACGATTCCCAACGAAAAGGTTGTGGATGCTATGACCATTGTTTCTATTGTTGTTGGTCTGGCCATTGGCGGCGCGGTATTTATCTGCGCTACATCCCCGGTAAGTCTTACAAACGCATTATTCGAAACAGCTTCTGCATTGGGAACGGTTGGTTTAACTGCCGGTACTACCAGACTTTTGAGTGTTCCGGCCCAGTATATGGTCATCTTGTTTATGTATTTCGGAAGGGTCGGTGTGCTGACCATCAGCCTTGGCTTCCTGATGGGAGATAGGGCAGAGGACCGGTTCCGCTATGCCCACACGAATTTATTGATTGGATAAGGAGTAAGTATATGAAATCCTTTGTTGTAATCGGTTTGGGCCGTTTTGGCAGTGAAGTTGCCCAGCAGTTGTGCGCCCAGGGCCGGGAGGTACTGGCCATTGATGTCCATCACGACTTGGTGCAGCACATTAGCGATAAAGTGACCCAGGCTGTGGTGGCAGATGCCCGGGATATAGGTGTATTGCGGGCAGTTGGTGTTCACGAATTTGACTGCGCCATTGTGGCCATTGGCGGAAATCTGGCAGATTCTGTCCTGGCAACCATGCATTTAAAGGAGCTGGGCGTGCCTTTTGTGGTGTGCAAAGCTCACGATGAAGTGCACAAACAGGTGCTTTTGAAGCTGGGGGCTGACCGGGTGGTGATCCCGGAGAAAGAAAACGCAATCCGGCTGGCCAAAAGCCTGTCCAGCACCAATGTGCTGGACTATATCGAGCTTTCTGATGACTATGGTATTATAGAAATGCCTGCCCCCAAAACCTGGTGTCAAAAAAGTTTAATTGAATTGAACATCCGGGCAAAATTGGGTGTAAACATTATTGGCATTAAGCGGCAAGGCGAGATCACCATCTCGCCAGCAGCCGATTTCCGCATTCTGGAAGGTGATGTTTTGGTAGTGCTGGGCAGCACTGAGGCGTTAAATATGGTGCAGAAGCTGTGATGGAAACAAGAATTACTTCCCGAAAGAATCCATTCCTGCAACAGGTGCGAAAGCTTCTGTCTTCCAAAAAGGAACGGCAGAGTACCGGTCTGTTTGTTTGTGATGGCACAAAGCTTTTGCAGGAGGCAGTGCGTTGGTATCCCGGTTTGGATACGGTGATCCTGGCCGATGGGGTGGAAGTGGAGCTGCCTGACCATGTGAAGGTGGTGCGTGTGCCTAAAGATGTGATGGCAGATATTTCTCCCATGGAAACGCCCCAGGGCGCGCTGTTTTTATGTCGACTTCCGGAAAACAGTGACTTTACGCCCCAGCCCGGTATGTTGCTTTTAGACGGCATCCAGGACCCCGGTAACTTAGGCACGATTTTGCGCACTGCAGATGCTTTGGAAATTCCTGTGGCGTTATTGGAAGGCTGTGCCGATCCATATAGTCACAAGGTGGTAAGAGCTTCTATGGGCGCGGTATTCCGCAGCCCGGTGCAGCAGACCACTTGGCAGACTGCTTATGCTGCTTGCCAGACTAAGGGCATCCCAGTTGCTGTAACAGCCCTTACCGACAAGGCGGTGGATATCCGCAGCGCCCAGCTGGGGAAAATGGCGGTGGTCATCGGCAGCGAGGGGCAGGGTGTCCGTAAGGAGATCTTAGAAGCTGCGCAGCAGCCCTTGATCATTCCTATGAACCCCAAATGCGAATCCTTAAATGCGGCCATTGCGGCGGCCATTGTGATGTGGCAGATGAAATAAAGACAGAAATGCGGTGATCTTATGCGGCGCTACTGGATATGGTATCATATGGTACAGGGGATACCCTCTGGAAAAAAGCGAATGCTTTTAAGGTGTTTTCCTGATGTCCGGGCGTTGTATGAAAACCGCAATACAAAGATTTCCGGTTTTGAAAAGGAAATGCAGCTGCTTTCCCAAGGGGGTTCTTTGGAGCAATCTGTGGCGATGACGCGCAGATGGGAGCAGGCAGGGATCTGCACATTGACACCTGCAGACCATAACTATCCGGAAAAACTGAAGGTGCTGTCAGATCCGCCTTTGACCTTATTTTATATGGGTACTTTGCCGGATTTTTCTGCATGTCCCGGGATTGGTATCATAGGGACCCGTAAAGCCGATGCCTATGGTTTGCGGATCGCCAGAAAGCTGGCAGGGGAGATTGCTGCCTGTGGCGGCTTGGTGATCTCCGGCGGCGCGGCGGGGATTGATACCCAGGCGCTGGAAGGTGCGTTAGAGGTAGGGAAGCCGGTAGTGGCGGTGCTGGGCACTGGCGTGGATGTTGCCTATCCTGCTGAAAACCGGAAGCTGTTTTCTCTCATTACCCAAAAAGGCTGTTTGATGTCAGAGTATCTTCCGGGCACGCAGGGAAAACCCTGGCAATTTCCGGAGCGAAACCGGATCGTTAGCGCTCTGTCGGATGGGGTGCTGGTGGTGCAGGCACCGGAAAAAAGCGGCGCTATGATCACCGCCCGGATGGCTCTGGAGCAGAACAAAGATGTTTATGTAGTGCCCGGCAATATTGATGTAGCTGCTAACAGCGGCAGCAATGCGCTGCTGGAACAGGGCGCTGTGCCAGCCTTTTCCGGTTGGGGCGTGATGCGCGATTATGAGAGCCGGTATTCTGGGGCGGTTGCCCAGCGGCAGCCCCAATGGAAAAGGGTATCTGTAGAGAAGGAACAATCTGTTCCGGAACAAAAACAGGAAGAAAAAAACGGCCTATACAATATAAATAAGAAAAAAGCCGTTGACAATCCGGTCAATAAATCTTATAGTGTCATGGAAACCCGGGCAAGGGAACTATCCGAAGCAGAACAGCAAGTGTTGTCTGTTTTGTCGGATACTCCTATTCACCAAGACTTTTTGGCAGATAAGCTGGAAATGTCTGCTGTGCAGCTAATGGGTGTGGTGACCAAGCTGGCCATGGCAAATCTGGTCAGCGTTTACCCCGGAAAAATGATTGCCTTGAAGAAAGGCGAATAGCGAATGGCTAATGGAGGAACTATGGCAACAAAGACCAATCTGGTAATTGTGGAGTCTCCGTCTAAGGCGAAGACTATTGGTAAATATTTAGGACCTGAGTATATCGTTAAGGCCAGCATGGGCCACCTGCGGGATCTGCCCAAAAGCACCCTTGGCATCGATATTGAAAATAACTTTGCTCCGGAATACATCCCCTTGGAGAACAAGGCGGATGTGATTGCGGATCTAAAGAAGGCAGCAAAGCAGGCAGAAAAAGTCTACCTGGCAACTGACCCGGACCGTGAGGGTGAGGCCATCTCCTGGCATTTGAAAGAGCTGTTAAAGCTGCCGGAAGAGAAGACCTATCGGGTTACATTCAATGAAATTACCCAAAATGTGGTAAAGCAATCCATTGCCGATCCCAGAGCTATCGATTACAGTCTGGTAGATGCCCAGCAGGCACGACGGTTGTTGGATCGGATCGTAGGCTATCAGCTCTCTCCGGTGCTGTGGAAAAAGGTGCGCCGAGGTCTGTCTGCAGGTCGTGTGCAGTCTGTGGCCACCCGTTTGGTGGTGGACAGAGAGCAGGAGATCCGTCAGTTTGTACCCCGGGAGTACTGGACCTTGGAGGCGAAGCTGAACTTAACAGGAAAGCCTGGTTCTTTTGTTGCCCGTTACCACGGGGAGACCAAAAAGCGGGAGCTTGAAAATATAGAACAGGTAGAAGCAGTGATTCGGGATGTCACCGGCAAGGAATTTGTGGTAACCAATGTAAAACGGGCACAGAAGAAGCGTACGGCAGCGCCTCCGTTCACCACATCTACCTTGCAGCAGGAGGCCTCCCGGAAGCTGAATATGACCCCCAAACGCACCATGGCCATTGCCCAGCAGCTGTATGAAGGCGTGGATGTGGCGGGAGAGGGCACTTTGGGTTTGATTACCTACATGCGTACCGACTCTCTGCGTTTAAGTGATGAAGCCATGGCTGCTGCCGCCAGATTTATTGAAAACCGTTACGGCAAGCAGTATTGTTACGGTAAGTTCCATGTCTTTAAGACAAAGGCTGGGGCCCAGGATGCCCACGAGGCCATTCGTCCGACCCATGTGGAGTTAGACCCTGAGAAGATCCAAAACAGCTTGACAAAGGATCAGTATCGGCTCTATAAGCTAATCTGGAGCCGTTTCCTGGCATCCCAGATGGCCAATGCCGAGTATGATACCGTAGCCATTGACACCGCCTGTGGCGGTCACATCTTCCGCTCTACCCACCAGAGCCTGCGTTTTGCCGGCTTTATTGCCGTCTACGAAGAGGGCAAGGATGAGGAGAGCGAGGAATTGGGAGCAGCTTTGCCTGATCTGCAGGTTGGCGATACAGCCAACGCCTGGGATCTGGTAAAGGAACAGCATTTCACCCAGCCGCCTGCCCGTTATACGGAGGCTACCTTGGTAAAGGCCATGGAAGAAAAGGGTGTTGGCCGTCCTTCTACCTATGCAGGTATTGTGTCTACCATTCAAGATCGGGAATATGTGAATAAAGTAGATAAGCGTCTGGTGCCCACCGCCCTGGGCGAAGTGGTCAACGGACTAATGATGGAGCGTTTCCAGGATATCATTGATGTGGAATTTACCGCAGGTATGGAAAATCGTCTGGACGCGGTGGAATCCGGCACGCAGGATTGGAAAGCGGTTTTGGCAGATTTCTATCAGGGCTTCCATCAGCAGTTGGAGGATGCAGAAAATGCTTTGGATGGGGTGCGGCTGAAAGTGCCCGAAGAGGTCACAGAGGAGATCTGTGAAGAGTGCGGACGGAATATGGTGATCAAATTCGGCCGCTTTGGAAAGTTTTTGGCTTGCCCGGGCTTCCCTGAGTGCACAAACACCAAACCCATTGTTGAGAAAATGCCCGGCCGTTGTCCCAAGTGCGGCAGCACTATCTTAAAGCGGAAGTCCAAGCGCGGCTATGCTTACTACGCTTGTGAACGGGGCGCAGACTGCGGCTTCATGAGTTGGGATGTTCCCACCGCAGAGGATTGCCCCACCTGTGGACAGACCCTGTTTAAAAAGTCCGGCAGAGGTCGGATGAAGCCTTTCTGTATCAACGAAACCTGTCCTAACTTTTTGCCTGAGGACAAGCGGGGATATTACAAGAAGGCAGAAAAGACAGAGCAGGAGGCAGATGCTGAGCAGAAGACTGCTAAGAAAGCAGCCTCCAAAAAGACAACTGCCGGAAAGTCCGCCAAGAAGAAAACAGGGGGCAAAAAGGCATGAATAAAGTAACAGTTGTTGGCGCTGGCCTGGCAGGCTGTGAGGCAGCGTGGCAGTTGGCAAACCGGGGTGTTCAAGTTGAACTGATCGAAATGAAGCCGGTGAAAAAATCCCCTGCCCACCATGTAGATACCTTTGCAGAGCTGGTTTGCTCCAACTCCCTGCGGGGGGATCGGCTGGAAAATGCCGTGGGCCTTTTGAAAGAGGAAATGCGCCGCATGGGCAGCCTGATCATTGCCTGTGCGGATCAGACCCGGGTGGAGGCAGGCGGTTGCCTTGCGGTGGACCGGCAGGGCTTTTCTGACCTGGTGACCGAAAAGATCCGTAACCACCCCAATATTACCGTTACCGCCAAAGAGGTGGTAACGATGCCGGAAGGTCCGGTGATCGTTGCAACCGGCCCGTTGACATCCGATGCTTTCTCGAAAGCCATCGGGGAATATTTCGGCAGCGATTATCTGCATTTCTTTGATGCTGCTGCCCCTCTGGTGACAGCGGAATCTGTGGATATGACCAAGGCATGGTGGCAAAGTCGCTATGACCGGGGAACACCGGATTATATCAACTGCGCCATGAACAAAGAGGAGTACGAAGCCTTTTTGGATGCGCTGATTTCTGCGGAGGAAGCCGAGGTACACGGCTTTGAAGACAAGAAGGTCTTTGAAGGCTGTATGCCTGTAGAGGTCATGGCCCGCCGCGGTCGGGACACTTTGCGGTTTGGCCCGTTAAAGCCGGTGGGCTTGGTAGATCCCAACACCGGAAAAGAACCCTACGCCGTGGTGCAGCTGCGGCAGGACAATGCGGTCAAGAGTGTGTTTAATATGGTGGGTTTCCAGACCCATTTGAAATTCCCGGAACAAAGAAAAGTGTTTACCATGATCCCGGCGCTGAAGAATGCGGAGTTTGTCCGCTACGGCGTGATGCACCGCAATACTTTCCTGCGGTCTCCTAAACTGCTGGATCGGTACTACGCCGACCGGAGAAACCCTCTGGTGGCTTTTGCTGGACAGATGACAGGCGTGGAGGGTTATGTGGAAAGTGCTGCCTCGGGCTTCCTGGCGGCTGTGGCGATGGCTGCTAAGGTGGACGGGAGAGAAATTCCTCAGTTCCCCAAGGAGACAGCGATTGGTGCTCTGGGATTGTACATTAGCGATGAGCGGATCGAAAACTTCCAGCCCATGAATATCAATTTTAGTATCGTTGCTCCCCTGGAGCAGCGTATCCGGAAAAAGGCGGAGAAAAATTTGGCGATTGCCAATCGTTCTCTGGAGATCATTGACAAGATGATCGCCCAGGGGATTTAGCCTGAACAATATAATCCGAACCCGTTTCTGAACCGTTGGGTTGCCCTGCTGCATTGTTGCCGCTTTTTGAAGGGCGATGCCCATCTGCAAAGCGTCGCCTTGCCTCAGAACAACCCAGCGGCTCAGAAATCTACGACCCAAGGGGGATGGATGATCGGTTCATGCGATGTTTTAAGAAGCAGATGGGCTGACCCCATCAATGAGTAAAAGGAAGCCTGAACCAATTAGACGCACACTTGGGCGGGTTTGGATTATATTGTTCAGGCTAAGAAAGAAGGGACGATATGAAGATTATTCTCGATGCAATGGGCGGCGACTTAGCTCCCCAGGCCCCGGTGATGGGTGCGTTGCAGGCAGTTAAGGATTTTGGCGCTCAAATTACCTTGGTAGGCAGAGGGGAGGAAATTCTCCAGGTACTGCGCAGCCAGGGAATTGAAGATTTGCCCCAGGGATTGGAAATTGCCCACGCGGATGATGTTGTGGATATGCACGATGATCCGGCTACAGTTCTGCACAAGCGGAAGAATTCTTCCATGGTGGTGGGTCTGAAGATGCTATCAGAGGGGCAGGGCGACAGCTTTGTGTCTGCGGGCAGTACCGGCGCGTTGCTCACCGGCGCTACTTTGCTGGTAAAGCGGGTCAAGGGAATCCGCCGGGCGGCTATGGGCCCTGTGATGCCCAATAAGGCAGGGGGCAAGACTGTGATTTTGGATTGCGGCGCCAATGCTGAGTGCACATCGGAATTTCTGCTGCAGTTTGGTATGGTAGGCTCTCTGTATGCAAAAAAATACCTGTCCGTTGAAAATCCCAAGGTCGGTCTTTTGAATATCGGCACAGAGGATTCCAAGGGTACAGACTTGCAGAAGCAGGCTTATGGCCTGTTGCAGGGGGCAGCCGAGAAGGGCCTTATCAACTTTGTAGGCAATGTGGAGGCAAGAGATGTGCCTCTAGGCGCTGTAGATGTGGTAGTGTGCGACGGTTTTGCCGGCAATGTGCTGCTGAAATCCATTGAAGGTACTGCCATGTTTATGGGGAGCCTCATGAAGCATAAGATATTCAAACGCAGCTTCCTGTCTAAGATCGGTTACTTGTTCTGCAAGCCCGGCGTGGACCAGGTGATGGGCATGCTGGACTACCGCACCATTGGCGGCACCCAGTTCTTAGGCATCAAAAAGCCGGTGATCAAGGCCCATGGCGCTTCCGATGCCCTGGCTTTCCGCAATGCGGTGAAGCAGGCTATGGATGCTGCCGGCAGCGATATCTCTGAGGAGCTGGAAGCAGGACTGAAAACCCTGGCCCAGGCAAAGGAGACAGAAAATGGCAATGATTAAGGATCTGGAAGAGGCCATTGGCTACCGGTTTTCCAACATTACCTTGCTGCAAAATGCCCTGACCCATTCCTCTTACGCCAACGAGCATTGGCATGACAGCCTGAAAAGCAACGAGCGTTTGGAGTTTTTGGGAGATTCTATTTTGGGCATGGTGGTGGCTCAGTACCTGTACCAGAATTTCCCCACCCGTCCGGAAGGTGAATTGACCCGGATGCGGGCGGACATGGTCTGTGAACAGGCATTGGCGGCCATTGCCAACCGCCTGGAGTTGGGACAGCATCTGCTGCTGGGTCACGGAGAGGAACAGGGAGGCAGATCCCGGAGTTCTATTCTTGCCGATGCGGTGGAATCTGTGATCGCCGCCAGTTTTTTAGACGGCGGCATGGAGGCGGCCCGGCAGATCATTGACCGCTTTGTCCTGTGCGATGTGCCGGTGAACCGGATGCATAATGCCGACTATAAA
Source organism: Faecousia sp. (assembly GCA_045661025.1). GTDB lineage: Bacteria > Bacillota > Clostridia > Oscillospirales > Oscillospiraceae > Faecousia. The sequence continues at coordinate 40,752 of JAZREX010000033.1, forward strand.
ACAGCCCTGCAGGAGCAGGTGCAGAAAAAGAAAAATCAAGTGATTTCTTACACCTTAGTAGGACAGTCCGGGCCGGACCATAATAAGCGGTTTACGGTGGCGGTATCTGTCAACGGCACAGTTGTGGGGCAGGGTGAAGGAAGCAGCAAAAAGCGGGCAGAGCAGGATGCCGCCCGGGCTGCAATGGAAACTCTGTATAAAGAATAAATTTGTATTTTTTAAATTTCTGCATAAGCAGTGTTCGATTCCTCACTGCTTAAATACTGGTATTTTGATTCTGCTATTGAAATTTAGAATTAAACAGGGTATAATAGCTTTGTCATAATTCGAAAAAATATAGATAACATAGGAGTTGCGACACATGCAGACAGAACAGATAAATTGCAACGCGGCACCGGAAAAAGAATATATTCCGCCGGAAGCTAAGCCCGGATATGAGATTTGTAAGCGTATTTTCGATGTGGTAATGGCTTCTTTTGCGCTGATCGTTTTAAGCCCTGCGCTTTTGATCGTTGCGCTGATCATTTGGCTGCAGGATGGGGGCAGCCCCTTTTACTACCAGACCCGCCTGACAAAGGGCGGCAAAGAATTTCATATGTATAAATTCCGTTCCATGTGTGTGGATGCTGATAAGAAGCTGGAAGAGCTTATGAAGTATAACACCATGGAAGGCCCTGCCTTTAAAATGGAAAATGATCCCCGGATCACCAAAATCGGAAAGTTCATTCGTAAGACTAGCATCGACGAACTGCCCCAGTTGGTGAATATCATTAAGGGTGATATGTCTATTATCGGACCGCGGCCCCCTCTGGTTCGGGAAGTGGAGCAATACACCCCCTATCAGATGCACCGCTTGGATGTAAAGACAGGCCTTGCCTGTTATCATGAGTGCTATGGCCGCAGCAACTGCCATAGCTTTGATGAGTGGGTGGAGCAGGACCTGAAATATATCCGTGAGCGTAGCATGCTCACAGATCTGAAGATCATCTTATTGACCATTAAGATCGTGCTGACCGGTGACGGCGCAATGTAAAAATCAAAAAGCACAGATGGAAAGCTTTTTTCATCTGTGTTTTTTTGTATAAAAGGTGCTTTTTTCATCCATCCTAAAGCAAAGAGAAAACAAACCCCGATTTTTAGGGAGGAATGAATATGACACCGAAAGAATACCAAAAACTTGTAAAAGAAATCTCCCCCAAATCGCCTATAAAGAAAGATTGCTTCCACGCCTTTTGGGTGGGCGGGCTGATTTGTGTAATTGGACAGCTGCTGCTAAATGGGTTTCTCGCCCTGGGATTGCCTATGGAGGATGCCCCCGGAGCGGCATCTATGTGTCTGGTTGCTCTTTCTGCTTTGCTGACAGGATTAAGCGTTTATGACGATATTGCCCAATTTGCCGGGGCAGGTACTCTGGTACCGATCACCGGCTTTGCCAATTCCGTGGCAGCCCCGGCGGTGGAGTTCAAAACCGAAGG
>JAZREX010000034.1:0-9251 GCA_045661025.1 Faecousia sp.
TCGTTGATAGCGACAACTTCGTAACCCTCAGCACCGAACATCTGACGGAAAGCCAGACGGCCGATACGGCCAAAACCATTGATAGCAACTTTAACGGACATAGTTTATTCCTCCATTACTTCTTACTGCTTATGCAGTATTGATACAAATGTATTAGGGCATTATAATCCCCAGTCCAAATTATTATACTATAGCCTTTTGCCATTGTAAAGTATTTATTTTGTCAAAATCCTGCAATTTCCGGGAAAAAGAATTGGTATTCTATACAAAAATACTTACATTCTCAATTTCCGCTCTTGTGCATTGTAAACTTCCTTGGAAGAAACCCTTTTTTCCGCCGCCTCTGCCTTGGCAAAGTTCAAGCAGCCGGGTGCCAAGGGCAGATATATCCTTTTCCTTGTCTACAATGCAGAAGCTGTAGCCCGCCCCATCTGTACCGGAGAAAACTGCTGCTGTGCCGCCGCAAACAGATGCGATCTTATCTGCCAACTCCCGCAAAGTGGCAGTAGACAGATCTGCTTCAAAATGTACGCAGTTACCCTTGCCTGCATATGCGCCGGCAATATAGTCAAGCAGCTGCCGGGTAAGACCGGTGATCTGGAATTTCTGCTGGGCAAGCTGTTCATTTATCTTTTGCGCCGCTATGCCGGTTTCCAGCATTTGGGCAGAAAAGGCTTGGGATACCAACATGTTTTGCTGATAGATCTTCTGAATCAGCGCCAAGGCTTTATTGCCGCAGACCATTTCCATCCGGATGCCTTGGTGGAATTTTACCACGCTTAAGATCTTGATCAAACCAACCTCACCGGTATATCCCACATGGATGCCGCAGCAGGCGCACCGATCATAGCCGGGTACTTCCACCAGCCGCACCGGCCAAGGTAGTTCCCGTTTTGTTCGGTAAGAAATCTCCGGCAAAGCTTCACGGCTGGGAACGCTGCATAGCACCGGAAGATTTGCAAATACCGCCTGATTGGCTTGGGTTTCCAATTCCTCCAGCACTTCTTTGGGAATCTGGCCGTCAAAATCCATAGTAACACCTTCTGCCCCCATGTGAAAGCCCACATTATGAAAGCCAAACATCTTATGGATAATACCAGAGAGGATATGCTCTGCGGTATGCTGCTGCATAAATTCAAAGCGCCGATACCAGTCGAGCTTGCCGGTTACGGTGCTGCCCGGTTGCAGGGCGCTTTCACAAATGTGGATGATCTCATCTTCCCTGTGCTGGGTATCCAACACCCGGACACCGGATAATTCTCCTGTATCTCCGGGCTGGCCGCCTCCCTCGGGATAAAAAGCGGTTCTGTCCAGTACTACATGGTAGCCATCTTTTTCCTGCGCACAACAGAGCACCTGGGCGGTAAATTCTTTCATATGGCAATCTTCATAATAAAGGGGAACTGTTTTCATAAAAACTCCTTAGTTTTTTTCTATATTTTAGCATATCTTGTTTTTCTTTGCAACGACAGGGGATTGCCTGTCGATATGTTTTTTCCGGTTTCGTTGCCAATTCCCCTTTTTTCTGGTGGTTTTCCCTGTAAAATAACCTTACGAAATCACCGGGAGGACATGCTATGCAATGTCAAAAGCTCAAAACTTATATGGAAACCGGCCGGGTGGTGTTTCTGCCTGCCAAGGCCATCCGCCCCAACCCTGCCCAGCCCAGAAAAGTGTTTTCCGAGGCTGCTCTGGACGAACTGACCGAGAGCATCCGCCGCCACGGCATTTTACAACCCTTGTCGGTGCGCCGGGTGGATTGCGGGTATGAGCTGATCGCTGGGGAGCGGCGGCTGCGCTCTGCCATTGCCGCAGGCCTGACAGAAGTGCCCTGTATTTTGATGCGTATGGATGATCAGGAATCCTCCGTTACCGCCATGGTGGAAAATCTCCAACGCCAGGACTTAGACTACATAGACCAGGCCCGGGGCATCCAGTTAATTATGGAAAAGTGGGTGCTCAGCCAAGAGCAGGCGGCCCGTCTTTTGGGAAAAAGTCAAAGCAGCATCGCCAACAAGCTGCGGCTGCTAAAACATTCCAGACAAGTTCTGGACAAACTGCGCACTACAGATCTGACAGAACGCCATGCCCGGGCGCTGTTAAAACTGCCCACAGAAGGGATGAAACTATCTGCCATCGACACCATGGCGAAATTGGATATGAGTGTTGCCCGGGCAGAGCAGTATATCGAATCTTTGCTAACCCAAGCCCCGGAAACACCCAAAAAAGCCAATGTAGGTGCTTTTTTAAAGCAAGTCAGCCAGACTCTGACCCGAATTCAAAGCGCCGGCATCCCCGCTATTTCCGAGCGATTGGAAACAGAAAATCAGATCGTACTGACCATTACCATCCCAAAATAAAAGAAGGGGGCGCCAAAAAAGAGGCTGTAAAAAAACGAAATGTCTTTTACAGCCTCTTTTTTGTTATTCTCCTGCAATTCTAGCTTCGATCCGTTCCATAGCATAGGTCATGGCATCAAAGCTTTCCTGGGTGATCCGGTCGATATAGCCGTCCTGGAATGCATCCATGGCAGTTTCCAGCCGTAACACCCTCAGGCTCTTCCCCTCTTCGTGGACAGAGAAGATAGGGGTGTATGTGTAATCGGTGATCTTGGTATCACCGGTCTGCAAATTCTTGGTAATCTCCAGATCCAAGATCACAGAATATTCTGTACCGGCCCGCTGTCCCTCGGAGATAAAATCTCCCAGAGAATAAGCCACAAACTGGCCGGTTTCCTTATTTAGCTCCATTTTTTGCACAAAGTGAGAATGGGTACCGACAATGGCATCCACACCGTTAGACTGCATCAACTGGCAAATCTCCTGTTGGGTGGTGCTGATGGTGTCATTGTACTCGCTGCCCCAATGGAGCATAGCCACCACCAAATCGGGCTTTTCTTTCTTCACCCGGTCCAACACCTTGGTGATACCCTCTTTGTCTACGGTCTGGTAGGTGCTGGCATAATCGGAATACAGCACATTTACACAGCTTTCGCTGCCGGCAGGCAGAGCCATGCCGTCCATACCCTTCGTGAAAGCAACAAAGGCGATCTTGATACCATCCACTTCCCGAATGGTGTAGCCTTTACCGGCTTGGGCCTCGTCAGCGGTGGCATACGCCCCCAAAGGTGTCAGTCCTGCGGAGCGAACGCCGTTGACGGTCGCCGCCAAGCCTTCCATACCCTTATAAATGGAATAGGAGTTTGCCAGCTGCACCATATCCACGCCAATCTCTTTCAAGTCCTCCATTAAGGACTGGGGGGCAGAAAAGTCTGCGCCGTATGGCTGCCCAAACAAATTTCCCTCAAAGTTTAATACCGTCAGATCTGCATCTGCCAACACCGGCGCTACATCCAAAAAGGTTGTGGTGTAATCGTAGCCCGCACCGCCGGAGTTGATCACCGCAGCGGTGGCGTTCAGATCACCCGCTGCCGCCAGGTGGATCACAGTGGTAGGAGGCGCGGTGGTTTCTACTGTGGAAGATTGGGCGTTTTTATCCCCAGTAACCACGCCTATCAAAATCACAATCAGAGAGATGGCAACGGCCAATGCCACCAGCGCACCAACGATGATCACGATTTGTCTGCGTTTTTTCTCTTTTCGCCGCTGTTGCCGCTGTAATCTGCGGTTTTGAAATTCTTCAGAATCCAGAGCCATACCACCCCTCCTTTCGTAAGCTTCGGGGAATCGAACACCGATAGCCCTTCAGCCGTCCTTTTTTGTCCTTTTAGATTTGTCCTTCTTGCCTTGCGTCAGCAAGGCTGCGTCGTCCGCACCCAAAAGCCCTAAAAAATTACTGGCTGAAGGGTGCTGCGCAGTTTTCACGCTCTGCCTTTTGGCAAGGCAAGCAAAACGCCGCAGACAATACCCGTTGGTATTATCAAGGGGTTTTGTGCAGCATTGGCGAAAGGCAGTGCGCGAAAACCTGTCTGTGTTCGGTTCCCCGAAGCTTTTTTCTTATTTTACACCATTTTTCCCGGTTTCACAAGCCCCCGGGATAATTTTTTAGGGCAGCCTTTGGCTGCCCTAATTTTAATTTTCATCACAATGGCAACCTTGGCATTTTCTGCTGCAACTGCCGCTGTCGGGACAGCCGATACATTTCTTCCCGCTTTTCTTTGCTTTGTAAATGTATCTGCCCGCCACCGCTAAAATGGCAACTACCACAGCGATCACGATCAAATCTGTCATAGCCTTACTTCCTTCCTGCCAAAGCGCAATCGGCCTTAGTCTGCTGGCCGTTGCGGATGCACAAGTAGCTTATCACTGTCACAATCGCTGCCACTGCAAGAAGGCCCCCTACAAAGCCTTCTCCAACCATGCCGGTGGTGATCAGCGTGCCCATCTGGTACACCAAAAAGCCCAGAGTAAAGCCTGTTGCCAACTGCAAGGCAATGCCGCCAAAAAGCCATTTTTTCTCTTTGATCTCAGAATTCATAGCGCCCATGGCTGCAAAGCAGGGGGGAGAAAACAAATTGAACATCAAATATGCCAGCGCTGCAACCTTAGTGATGGCCATAATTCCCGCCACCTCTGCGCCAGCGCCTTCCAACATTTCCAGCTGCTCCGCATCAATGAGGTTTTCTAAGCCAATAAAACACACCGCCAAAGTGCCAACCACATTTTCCTTGGCAATAAAACCGGTGATGGCTGCCGCAGCTAGCTGCCAGCTGAGCACACCCACCACAGGCACAAGCAAATAAGCAAACGGACCTGCAATAGATGCCAAAATGGAAGTATCTGCAGAAGCTGCCACCCGGAAGCTCCAATCAAAGGTCTGCATGATCTGCACTGCGGTGTTGCAAACCAAGATCACCGTACCGGCTTTTACAATGTAAGCCCAGCCCCGGCTGCACATAGATGTAAAGGCTCTTTCCAGACTGGGAAGCTTATACTCCGGCAATTCCATAATAAAATAAGACTTTTTGGCTTTGTTTCCGGTGATTCCTTTGATCAGCAGCGCACCAATAAAAATCACAAAAATGCCCACAAAGTACATCAGTGTGCCCACCCAGGAAGCTTCCTCAAAAAACGCCCCGGCAAACAAACCGATTACCGGCAGCTTTGCGCCGCAGGGCATAAAGGGGGCAAGCATAGCTGTTGCCCGACGCTCCCGCTCATTACGGATGGTACGGCAAGCCATAACACCGGGAATGGCGCAGCCTGTGCCGATAACAAAGGGGATGACAGACTTTCCGGAAAGACCAACCTTCTTGAAAATGGGGTCTAAAACCACAGACACCCGAGCCATATAGCCGCAGTCTTCCAGCAAGGCAATGAGAAAATACATCACCATCACCAGCGGCAAAAAGCCCACCACAGCGATCACGCCGCCGATGATACCGTCTACCAACAAAGCCTGCAAAATATCTGATGCCCCGGATACCAATTCCGCCACCCAACCTTGGAAGCTTTCCAGCAAGGGAACCAACACCCCATCTGCCAGATACGGGCCTACCCAAGCTTGGGAGATCTGGAACACCAAGAACATCACCACCGCAAAAATGGGAATACCTGCCCATTGGTTGGTCAGCACTGCATCGATAGCATCCTGACTGTTTCTGTCCTTGGTAAAAACTTTTCGACTCTCTACCTTGCCAACAATGGCATTTACAAACTGAAACCGCTTCCGGTCTGCTGCATATACAGCCTTTTTATCAGTCAAATCGATGTCTTCCTGCGTGTAGGGGGCAAGTTGCTGTTTTCCCACCTGCAAGACCGCCAGGCAGATCAATTCATTTAAACCCTCGGCATGGGTAGAAACCGTCTCCACCACAGGACAGCCCAGTTTCCCCGAAAGGGCAGTTACATCGATCACAGTTTTCTTTTTCTCGTTGATATCGGATTTATTTAACGCCACCACCATGGGAATGTTCAGCTCCAGCAGCTGGGTGGTGAAGAACAAGCTACGGCTTAAATTGGTGGCATGCACAATGTTAATGATCACATCGGGATTTTCCTGCTTCACATAGCTGCTGGCGATACTCTCTTCCGAAGTAAAAGGAGACATAGAGTACGCACCCGGCAAGTCTACCGCCAAAATTTCCTGGCCTGCCGTAAAATTCTTTTTGATCAGCGCCTGTTTTTTGTCTACAGTAACGCCTGCCCAATTGCCCACATGCTCATGACGCCCGGTCAAAGCGTTGAACATTGTAGTTTTGCCACTGTTGGGGTTACCGGCAAATGCAATTTTCATTTTCTTTCCTCCTACGCTTTACGCAACAAAGATCGCCTTTGCCAACTGAGAATCAATATTATATCTTCCATCCTTAATGGCTACCACCGAGCTGCTTTTCATCCGGGAGATCACAGTGATCTGCTCGCCGACATAGCAGCCCAAAGAAAACAGAAAAGCATCCAATTCTTCATCCCCGGTTTCCAGCCGGGAAATGATGTATTCTTGCCCTAAGGTTACCTGTGTTAAATCCATATGTATCACCTAACTGTGTTATTATCTTAGACAGTTAGCCTAAGCTAACTGCTTCGCCTAAATATAAATTAGCATATGCTAACCGCAAATATGATACCGCTATTTTCCAGATTTGTCAATAGGTTTTTCCATTCTTTTCCAATGTCCTTTAAAAATTTTCCTATGAGGACTTGACAAACAAAGGAAGATACTGTATCCTAACCGTACTAGTACAGTTGATACACTTAATACAGCTGTTCCAATTTACAACACGGAATCTATTTCAGAAAGGATGATGGGTGTGATTCAATTAAACTATCGGGACACCCGGCCTATTTACACCCAGATCGTAGATGGGTTTAAGGAGAAGATCCTTACCGGGGTGCTGGAAAACGGAGATCGGCTGCCCTCTGTGCGGGAGCTTGCGACCCGGCTGACCATCAATCCCAACACCATCCAGCGCGCCTACCGGGAGCTGGAAAACTTAGGGTTTGTTGCCACAGTGGGCGGAAAGGGCTGCTTCGTGATCGGCGTACCCACCCCGAAGCAACGGGAAAAGGAAGCCTTACTCAAAACCTTCCGGGATACTGCCCAGTCCCTGACCGCACTGGGTGTGCCACAGGAAACACTGATACAGATCATAGGGGGGATCGACCATGCTTGAGATCAAAAATTTAACCAAATCCTTCGCAGGCTTTAAAGCCCTGGATCATTTGTCCATGTCTGTTCCCAAGGGAGCAGTATACGGACTAGTCGGCCCCAACGGTGCCGGCAAATCCACCGCCATTCGCCATATTACCGGCGTGTACCGTCCTGACAGCGGCAGCATCACAGTAGAAGGTCAGCCGGTATACGAAAACCCCTATGTCAAGGGCCGTATCGGCTATATCCCCGATGATATTTTTTATTTCCCCTCTGCTACCCTGGAGGATATGCATGCCTTTTATAAAGGAATGTACCGCGGCTTTGACGATCAGCTGTTTAACCAGCTATATGACGTATTTCAGCTGCCGAAAAAGTCTCCCTTGCGCAGATTCTCTAAGGGTATGCAAAAACAGGCCGCATTTCATTTGAGCATCTGCACCCGTCCGGATCTGCTGGTACTGGACGAGCCGGTGGACGGATTAGATCCGGTGATGCGGCGGCAGGTGCTAAGTTTGGTGCTCAGCGATGTTGCCAAGCGCCAGACCACGGTGGTGATCTCGTCGCACAATCTGCGGGAGCTGGAGGATGTATGCGACCACGTAGGCATTATGGACAAAGGACAAATGCTTCTGGAGCGCTCCCTGGCAGATATGCAGGGCAACACCGTCAAGGTACAGATGGTGGGCGATATCCCCGAGGATCTGACCGTTTTGCATCAGGAAGCCACCGGGCGCTTGAAGACCCTGGTTGTGCGGGGATCTGCGCAAGAGGTAGAAAAAAGACTGCAGGCTATGCAGCTAAGCTACTTTGATGTGCTGCCCTTATCCTTGGAAGAAATCTTTATCTATGAACTGGGAGGTGTGGACTATGCGCTTAAAGACATTATTCTCTAAGGCTGTTTTGAAAAAAGACATTACCCGCTTTGCGCCCTTATGGGGCTTATACACAGTGTTTACCCTGCTGTTTGTCCTGCTGGTGCGAAGTGAAGATCGCAACGCCGCCCAGTTTATGAATGTGGCAGCCGAGATCATGCAGGCCATGGGGATCGTGAATCTGGTTTACGGCGGACTGTGCGCTGCCACCTTGTTTGGCGACCTGTTTGTAGGCCGCATGACCAACATGCTCCACGCCATGCCTATCCGCAGAGAAACCTGGTTCTTTACCCATCTGCTTGCAGGACTGCTCTTCTGCCTCGTTCCCAACGCCTTAGGCGCAGCGGCGGCAGCGGGTACAATGGGACAATATGCCTACGGCGCAGGTCTGTGGCTAGGGGTCATGGTGCTGGAATTTCTGTTTTTCTTCGGTGTGGCAGTATTTTCCATGCTGTGCGCAGGCAATCGGCTGGGTGCTTTGGCACTGTACGGCATTATCAACTTTTTCGCTGTGATCGTTTCCTGGCTGGTAGATGTATTCTATATGCCTCTGCTATACGGTGTCAGCCTGCCTATAGATCAGCTGTTTTTCTTCAGTCCTGTGCTTCAGTTCAGCCAAAGCGTCTTTGTGCTGACCGAATATGACAACATGAAAGACATCACCTCCTTGCTGCAGATCCCTGCCCAGCCTTGGATCTATGCCGGCGTTACCGCATTGATCGGTGTGGCGACTCTGGTGCTGGCGCTGTTTGTCTATCGGAAGCGGGCGTTGGAAAATGCAGGAGATTTTATTTCCTTAAAACCGGCCTCCCCTGTTTTCTTAGGGATCTATATGCTCTGCGTAGGCGCAGCTCTGTTTATGGTCTTTTCTTCTATGGAAGGGAACGGCCGCTTCTTAGTACTGCTGCTTGGCCTTGCCATTGGCTTTTTTACCGGAAAAATGCTGCTGGAGAAAAAGACCCGGGTATTCACCCGCAAAACCATTATCACCTTTGGGGTGTGCGTAATAGCCATGGCGCTCAGCATGGTCATTACTCTGTTAGACCCTGCAGGCGTTACCCGGTATGTGCCGGAGCAGGAAAAGATCGAACAGGTAGAGATCAATCTTCCTTTCTATATCAATAACGAAAACACGGTAACACTCACCGACCCGGAGGATATTGCTACGATCCGCAGCCTGCATGAAAAAGCGATCCGGGACCGGCAGACAAATTCCACTCTCTACAATGTTACCCGCCTAAACATCCAATACACTTTGAAAAATGGTGGCCGAGTGGAGCGCCAATACTATATTGAAGACAGCCAGCAAACCCAGAATACTTTGGG
>JAZREX010000035.1:0-5549 GCA_045661025.1 Faecousia sp.
CACCCCTACACCCGGGGTCTCATGGCGGCAAAGCCGGTGGTGGGCAAAAAAACAGAGCGGCTTTTGGCCATCGACGGCACCGTGCCCAGCCCTCTGCAGCTGCCCAAGGGGTGCTATTTCTACAGCCGCTGCGGGCACGCAGGAGAGGACTGCCAGGGGGAGTACCCCTGCAGCATAAAGCTCTCCGAGACCCACAGCGTCAGTTGTTACAAGGTGGAAAAACATGGGTGACAAGATGCTTTTGCAGGTGAAAGACCTGAAAAAATATTACCCGGTGCCCCGGGGGCAGCTTAAGGCGGTGGACGGAGTCAGCTTCACCATTGAGAAAGGCACGACCCTGGGACTGGTGGGAGAATCCGGCTGCGGAAAATCCACCACCGGGCGGATGGTTTTGCGGTTAGGTGCGCCCCCAGATGCAGGACAGGTGCTTTTGGACGGGGCGGATATTTATGCCCTTCGGGGCAAGGAACTGGCAAAAATGCGGCGGAAAATGCAGATGATCTTCCAAGACCCCTATGGCAGTTTAAGTCCCAGAATGAGCGTGGGCAAGCTGATCTTAGAGCCGGTAGCGTATCATAACCTTGTGGAAAAAGAGCAGCGGCAGGATTATTTGGCGCAGCTTTTGCGGCAATGCGGATTAGACCCCATCGTGCAAAACCGGTATCCCCATGCCTTTTCCGGGGGGCAGCGGCAGCGGATCAGCATTGCCAGAGCCTTGGCGCTGCAGCCGGAGCTTTTGGTGTGCGATGAGCCGGTGTCGGCGCTGGATGTGTCGGTGCAGGCCCAGATCGTGAATTTGCTTTTGGACTTGCAGGAGCAGCAAAATCTTAGCTATCTGTTTATCTCCCACGATCTGTCGGTGGTGGAACAGCTTGCCCACCGGGTGGGGGTGATGTATGCCGGGCGATTGATGGAGGAGGCAGACCGGGAAGAACTGTTTTTGAATCCCTGCCATCCTTACACCCGGCTCTTACTCTCGGCGGTGCTTCCGGCCGCTCCGGGCAGACCACGGCCTTATGAGCAACTACCGGAGGCCAGCGTTTTGCAAGGGCTACAGCAGGGCTGTGTGTTTTATAGCCGCTGCCCTTACCGGATGGAGCGGTGCTTACTGGAGCGGCCCCAGATGTTTGAAATTGCCCCGGGGCACAAATGCGCCTGTTTTTTGTTTGATGAATAAAAAAGGACACCTGAAATTCAGGTGTCCTTTTAATCTATGGGTAGGGCAAAGTATGTGGGGGTGGGGAGGTTGTGTTTTAGGGGCAGAAACAGGGCAAAGGGAGTGTCGGTGGGGGTATGGGGTAAAATCTCCTGGCAAGTTCCGTCCGGGGAAAGGCACAGGCAGGTAGCATCCCCTACATAAAAATCGCAGTAGGTAGCAAGGTATTGATAAACCGCATCCGATGCCCGAGGGCTACCGGGGGGAAGCAAGCTTTCCCGGACTTCTTTATATTGCTCCCAGGTGACCTTTTGACCTACAAAGTCTATGACCTCCCGCAAAAAGCCGCAGATTACGATTTCATAGCCGCAGTGATGGTAGAAAGAGAAAAGGGTTTTGGTTGCCGGGACTAAAATAGTGCCATCATAGCCCAGGGTTTTCAAGTGCTGGTGGGCGGCCTGAATGAGGGCTTTGCCGATGCCCTGGCGTTGGTGTGCTTGGTCTGTTGCGATGGCGTACAGGTATGCAAGGCGGTGGCCTTGATAGTCTAAATCAAACCAGTGCAGCGCCGCTGCCACCTGGCCTTCCTTTTCTGCGATCAGACACCGATCATTGGAAAAAGCGGTGTCTAAAAAGCTATCCATACGCTCATGGAACGCCTGCTGCCACAGCTGTTTTAGTTGGGGGATGTGGGCTTGGTGGGGGGCTTTAATCTTCATTGCTTTCCTCCAAGGCCTTTGCCCAGTACTTTTCCACCATGTGATCCGGGGTGTAGCTAAGCTTGGCCTGCCGCAGACCCGGCAGACCCATATCGTCCTCTCGGTTAAGGAAAGTGATGTGGGGGAGCCGCTCCATCACATAGGCCGCGAAGCCCTGGTTGATGGCGGCGTACACACCGTCCTGGGGCAGCATGGCTTTTTCAAAGTGGACATCCATGGTGTTTTCGGACATAACAGAGCCTAAGGTGATGGCCAAAAGGTCATCCCCGTGATACAAAGCAAGGCCGAATAGGCCCAATTCTTCAAAGTGGCTCAGGGCCTTTTTCAGGGCAGCCTGCTCCAAAAGGAAATCCTGGTGGGGGTCTGCTTTCAGCCGGGCTGCAAACCAGGTGTCGCAAAAGGATGCCACCTGGGCGCAGTTTTCCTGGGTGATGGGCTCAAAGCGATGGTCCGGGTATTCCTGGCGGAAGCGGTTGAGATGGTTTCGCTTTTTCTGGAATTTCCGGCCTTTCAAGGTGGCTAAGTCCTCTGTGCGGTAGACATAGTCAAAGCTAGCCCGGTCACAATGGAACTGGAATTTTCCGGGGAAGGCTGCTTCCAGGGTTTGACACTCCTGCTCCAAAAGCCCTGTAATGCGGCAGGTGATATCCCGGCGTTTGGCATGATCTAAAATTGCCTGGATGGCCGGGGCGATGTTACCTTGGCCGCTGGGGTACAGGTAGACGCTTTTTCGGTCAAACTGGGAGAAGAAGACCAGAAAATCTTCAAACACCGTGGCTCTTTGCCGACCCCACAAATATAAATTTACAAAATTGTACTCACAGCCCTTGTGCTGACTGTATTTTAGATAATGCTCCCACGCCGGGCGGTTTTCCAGGGAGGGGTTTTCAAATTTCAGCATGGTGTTTCACCTCTATCTCTATTGCTTAGTATACCATAAGGGCGGTTTTTTATCAACCGAGGCGTATTTTACGCCGAATAAGCACCCAATACAGCAAAATTCCCAAAGTGAACAGCACTCCAAGCTCTCCCAAGGCAACATAGAAGCAATTGAGCCAGAAACTGCCTCCTACATAAATGCTTAATTCCCAGCCAACCAAAAGGCCGTTGGCGATGGCAGGCAGGGCAAGGCCCAGAATGGGAAGTTTACATAACTTTAGATTCCGAGTGTAATACATCCCGGCGGTGGCAAGAAGCGTGGCCAGTGTTCCCAGAACAATGTCCAAAGGCAACGCCCCTACAAAGCTTAAATTGTATAAAAAGCAGCCTAGGGTCAGCCCTGGGATGGCAGCCGGGGTGAAAAATGCCAGGATGCACAGCGCTTCCGACACCCGAAACTGGATGGCCCAGGAGGTCGAGCCGGGGAGAATGAAATTTTGCAGGTGGGTCAGGCTTACATAAAGGGCGGCTAAGATCGCGCCCCGGGCTAATATTTTAGATCTCATAATCATACCTCGTAAAAAGGAAATAAAAAATGGGCGCAACGCGCCCATCTATAAACAAAGAAAAAACCTAGTTTTGTTTACCGACAGGAGGATTGGAAAGCGTTTTCCGCGAACTGTCCTATAAAATTTTCGTGGTCATTATACTAAGGCGATGATAGTTTGTCAAGGGTTGTCCGGATGGTGGCAAGGGCAGATTCTGCTGTGGTACAATTTGCGGTGGCCGCTTCCATGGGGCAAGGGCCGGTGTTTGTTCGGTTGCGAATGCCGGGCACTAAGGTGTCGTAGGTGACGGCAATCTTGGCATTTTCCAGCACTTCCAGCGCCCCTTGGCTTAAAACCACAGCGTGAAGCTTTTCGATTTTTAGCAGGCAGTATAAAAAGGCGGTAGCTCTACCCACTACCTTGTCCACAGCTATGCCCCCGGGGCAAGCTTTTTGGGTCTGCAGCAGCTGCAAAAGGGGCTTGACTCCCCGCTCCCGGCTTTCAAAGCGGCCGGTTTCCCACACTACCAGGCAGGTAAGTTCCTGGGACAAAAGTTCTTGTTTTAACTGCATCATAGGAAGTTACCCCCTTTCATGTTTTTAAATTATAGGGGCAATTTCTGCAAAAGTCAACCGGGGTTGGATTGATTTTTTGACAGAAATATGCTACCATGTTACCATGGAAGATATGCGAAAGTTTTATAAAAAGGAGTATTTATATGCTGATTCCTATTTTATTATTTATTGTAGGGCTTGTGGCGCTGATCAAAGGCGGCGACTGGTTCGTTGACGGCGCTACCGGCATTGCCCGGCGGTTCCGTCTGCCGGATATCATTGTGGGTGCTACTGTGGTTTCCATCGGCACTACCTTGCCGGAAGTGATGGTGTCTGCCACCGGCGCGTTAAACGGCCAGGGGGCTATGGCTTACGGCAATGCCATCGGTTCGATCATCTGCAACACCTCTCTGATCGCCGCCATTTCCGTAGCGGTGAATCCCGGTAAGGTCAACACCAAGACCATGAAAATGCCTGTGCTGTTTTTCTTTGGCAGCGCTGCACTGTACTGTTTTTCTGCCTACTATTTAGGTACATTCCCCCGGTGGATGGGTCTGCTGCTTTTGGGCGTGTTTGCGGTGTACATGGTGTTTACTGTCCGTCAGGGTTTGAAGAATCCGGAAATGGCTGAGTTGGAAGGCTTGGGAGAAATTAAAAAAGAACCCTTGTGGATGGATTTGGTGCAGCTTCTGGCTGGCGCAGCGGTGATTGCCGTAGGCGCGGACCTGCTGGTGGACAACGGCACGCTGATTGCTAAGGCTTTGGGCGTTCCGGAAACGGTCATCGCATTGACCTTTGTGGCTTTGGGCACATCCCTGCCGGAGCTTGTGACCACCATCACCTCCTTGCGAAAAGGACACGCTTCCTTGGGCATTGGCAATGTGATCGGCGCAAACGTTTTCAACCTGGTGCTGGTGTCCGGTATTTCTGTAACCTTAGCACCCTTTGATGTGCCGGTGGGCAAGACCTTGCTGGGCCAGAATGTTTCCTTGGTGCTGGATATGCCCTTGATGATCGTGGTGATGGCACTGCTGACTGTCCCGGCGCTGCTGCGCAAGAAGCTGTCCCGGTGGCAGGGCATTCTGCTTTTGTGTATTTATGCGGCCTTCTGCCTGTTCCAGTTCTTTATTTAATGAGGAAACTTAAATGCGTAAGTGGTATTTATTGGAGATCGGTATCCTGGTGGTAATTTTGATTGGGGCCATCATTGTCTGTGGCTATCTGGCTACCGGCGCGTTTGCTGACGCGCCTCTGGAAGATGTCCCTACCACCACCGAAACTGTGGAAACCACGCAAACCCAGCCCCAGCCTACCTGGATGACTTTCCCGGCGGACCGGGAAATCACCGCCCAGCAGGCCTTTGTGTATGATTGCAACAAGGAAGAATTTCAGTATTTGTCCGGCACGGAAAAGGACAAAGTCTACCCTGCCAGCATCACCAAGCTGATGACAGCTTATGTGGCATTGCAGTTTTTACCGGAGGATCAGCTGATTACCGCCGGAGATGCATTGGATTTGGTGGGCCCCGGGTCTTCTGTGGCGGAAATTGAAAAGGGCGATATTTTGACCGTATCCCAGCTGGTGGCAGGCTTGCTTCTGCCCAGCGGCAACGATGCGGCCTATATCCTGGCGGTGGAAGCCGGCCGGGTGATAGAAGAAAATCCCCAGCTTTCTCCCACCCAGGCGGTGGCGG
>JAZREX010000036.1:0-11396 GCA_045661025.1 Faecousia sp.
AAGACCGAAACATTTCACCTGTCCGTAAATCACAATTGCCACAACACTTCCCGTGCATGTGTCAATTTCAACATCGTTAACGCAACCAAGCCTTGTGCCGTCAGCGTTGTTGATAACCTCTTTGTACCTTAAATCTGTTACACAGCAGTTCATAAATAAACACCTCGTAACAAATTTATGAAATTACGTTATATTATATCACAAAAATAAGCACGGTGCAACACTTATAATAACGACAATGGTTGCACGACAATTTATCAATTTCAAAAATAATATTATAAAAACGATGACATTTTTATTTTGTAATGCTATAATGAATATAGAAGATTTTACTTTTGCAAAGGAAGTTAATATGACCAGAATTATGTTTGTATGCCACGGCAACATCTGTCGCAGTCCCATGGCTGAATTTATACTTAAAGATATGGTAAAGAAAATGGGAATTGAAAATGAATTTTTCATTGCTTCATCTGCTACCAGCACAGAAGAAATATGGGGTGGCAGAGGTAATCCCGTTTATCCTCCTGCTAAGGCTGAACTGAAAAAGCACGGTATTTACTGCGAGGGCAAAACAGCGGTTCAACTGAAAAAAGAAGATTATGAAAAATACGATATGTTCCTCTGTATGGACAGTATGAATTACAGAAACATACTTCGTATTTTCGGCTCTGATAAGGATGAAAAAGTAAGAAGACTTATGACTCTCACTCCCCGTGGTGGAGACGTTGATGACCCGTGGTACAGTGGAGATTTTACTACAACCTACCGTGATATTTATGACGGATGCAAAGCATTACTTGAAAAATTGGGGTGGTCTTGATGAAAATGGTTTTGCTGACGGCACTCGGCGTTGGCGGTGCTACAATTATAGGCTCTGTTTTCGGTTTTATTTTCAAAAAAATATCTCACCGATTCAGCGATATGGTGCTGTCTTTTGCTGCCGGTATTATGCTGTGCGCAGCCATCACAGGACTCATCATGCCTTCCTTGGAATACGAAGGTCCTGCCCCTCTGGCAACCACGATTGCCGGCGTAATTCTAGGCGCACTATTTTTAAACATTTTAGATAAGCTGGTACCCCACCTACACCGACTGGCAGGCAGCGAACAGGAAGCTCATCCAGACAACGCCAACAAGCTAAACAAAGTGTTGCTGTTTGTTATGGCTATCGCGATCCATAACTTACCCGAGGGAATCGCCGCCGGTGTGGGTTTTGGCGGTGGCAACAATGCCCAGGCCTTGACCATTGCTGCAGGTATTGCGCTGCAGAACATCCCCGAAGGTATGGTGATCATTGGCCCTATGCTAGCGGCCGGTATCAGCCCGGGAAAAACATTTTTGTGCGCTGCCGCCACCGGTGTGATCGAAGTGATCGGCACTTTCTTAGGATATTTTGCTGTGTCTGTCAGCGCTG
Organism: Faecousia sp.; assembly: GCA_045661025.1. Lineage (GTDB taxonomy): Bacteria > Bacillota > Clostridia > Oscillospirales > Oscillospiraceae > Faecousia. The sequence continues at coordinate 1,415 of JAZREX010000036.1, forward strand.
TGATTTTACCCTTTGCCCTGGCCTTTGCCGGTGGCACTATGCTCTATGTCATCAGCGACGAAATGATCCCCGAGACCCATCACAACGATGCCAGGGGCGTTACCTACGCTCTGCTTGCCGGTTTTTGCATGATGCTCGCCATGGGTTATTTTCTGGATTAACCACACTTAGTAATATAAAAAATATCCGCTATCGGGTTTTATACCGATAGCGGATATTCTTATTTTACATAGTCCATGCTAATCCAGCCTTGGGAGATCTTACCCCAAGTGGTATTGCCGACTTTCTTTGTTTCCAGGATCTCCACCTTGCTGCCGCTGTAGAGATACCCCACAATCTGATGCTGTGTGCCGGCGTTGCTGCGCACCCGCAAGCAATCTGCAATTACGGTTTTTGTTTGCTTTTGGGGCTGCTGCTGTTGATTATCCAGCTGCACATAATCCAAGCTGATCCAACCTTGGGAAATCTTTCCCCAAGTGGTATTACCCACAGTTTTGGTTTCCGTAATGGTAACCTTTGTGCCGTTTTTCAGGTAACCGGCCACTGCATAGGAGGTGCTGGGACCTGTCCGCACCCGGAGCAGATCATTTACCTTGACTGTGCCGTTCTTCTGCACCTGCACCTGTTCTTGGGTCTTATCCAACACAATATAATCCATGCTGATCCAGCCCTTATCGATTTTGCCCCAGGTCATGCTGCCGGAGGTAGTCTGCTGGGTGATGGTCACTCTTTCCTTGGCAGAAAGATATCCCACTACCTTATCCTTGGTGCTGGGGCCACTGCGAATTCGCAGGGAATCGTTAACATTTACTGTGCCTGTCCAAACCTGAGTCGACGGTTGTTGAGGTTGAGGCTTCGGTGTTGTTTCAGCAGGAGGCGCTTGTGTAGCAGGTGGTGCCTCTGTAACCGGAGGTGTTTCCACCACCGGAGGCTTACTGGTTTCGGGAGCTTCCGGTTCTTTTACCGGATCTAACTGAACATAGTCCATGCTGATATAGCCATTGGAGATTTTGCCCCAAACCATGCTGCCTACCATCTGCTGCTCTAGGATCTCGACCCGCTCACCGTTCTTCAAGTACCCCACAACAGAATAGCCGGTGCTAGGGCCACTACGGATGCGTAAGCTGTCGCTTACCTTTACTGTACCCATCCGTGTCTGCTGTGCTTCCGGTGCAGGCGGGGTAGTTACCAGGTCATAATTGGTATATTTCAAGCAGATCCAACCCTTTGCGGTGTTTCCCCAAAGGTAGGTAGCATCCTGCTTTGTTTCGGTAACGGTCAGCTTGTCCCCGGTATTGGCAGTGCCAATCACAGCATAAGAAGTGCCGGGGCCTTTGCGCAGGTTTACGCTATTGCTTGTAACAGTGATCTCCACACCTGTGGTATCTTGAGAAATATCGTTACCTGCGCCATCAGTCCAACGGGCGTACAGACGCTTATTTTTCACCGAGGCGTCCAATACTGTCACTTTCGTACCGCCGGTTCTTTCTGTGTACCAGCCTGCAAAGGTATGGCCTTCATAGGTGGGTGTAGGAATGATCGCCGGTGCTTCCTTGGCATCAAAGCCCTGGACATTGGGATTGGTCTTACCGCCATTGGCATCATAAAGCACATAGCCATAATGATCGGGGGGATTCTGGTCATACTGCCCGTTTAAGTACATATTTGCCTCGCTGAGGCGTCTGCGAAGCAGGAATGTCTTAATTTCTCCGCCGGCGTTACACCAGCGGCTAAACGCATTGATCAGCGCGCTTCCTGTTGCGCCGGTAGCAACCGCCTTGTATAAAAGTCCGTTTGTATCATAACTCCAACCGGAACCGCAATTAAAAGAAAACAACAGCAGCGCATCAAACTGGTTCTGATTCAGTTGCGCACCGGATTTGTTGATGAACTTCAAAAGCTCACCTTCAAATTTTGTTATATAAGTACGCAGCAACTGTTCCGCTTCTTCCTCAGGAATTCCGTTTTTCTTATATTCTTCCAGCTTGTCATCGGGACATTTTGTGCCATAACCTACTGTCCATTGGGCATAATCCCAATAAGGAGTTCGGCTGAAGCCCTCCTCTAATTTCAGAATACGGATAGCCTCATCACTGGCACTCATGAGTCCCGAGGCCTCCGCCTTAGGGATCACAGCGAGCACCAGACCCAACAATATTATCACGGCCATAAGCAGGCCGCCAATTCGCTTGGTCATAAATTACGACTCCTTTCCAAAAGGTATACCCATTATAACAAATCTCCCCCCAGATTGCAATACCCAAATTCGATGCTTATTGCACTTTTTTTGCTTATTTTCCCTGTTATTCATTCCAAATTTGTATAATCTTCTAATTATTTACATTTATTTCCTTTTTCTTTTCCCTAACTTACCGCTATCTTGCTAATTTTCCATAGGCAAACAGATTGCATTTATCCAACGGGTATGATAGAATTAATTTAATAAAATACTACAAGGAGGACTTATGAACAATCTCAAATTTCCCCTTCCTGAAGGGTTCACCGCAGGTCACGGCAGAGCCGATATGTCTCCGCAAGTTCCTGTTTTGATGGGCGGCGGTTGGAAGGCCGACGAAGTACGCGACCCCCTTTATGCCACTTGTACCGCTGTATCTGACGGAGAGAATGTAGTACTCCTGTTCCACATGGATATGAAGGACATGCCCCGTCCCATCTTCTTAAATGCAACAGCAAAAATTTATGAAAAAACCGGCGTTCCTCAGGAAAATGTGATCCTCAACGCCACCCATACCCACAACTGTCCCCACACCTCCTCTATGGCCGATCCAGCCTGCATCGCCTGGCGCGAGAGAGTGGCAGAGGCTGCAGCAGAAGCGGCCCAAATGGCTCTGCAAGACCTTGCTCCTGCTACCCTTTCCGTCGGCTACGGTGATACATACCGACTGAATTTTGTCCGTCGGTATTTGATGCCCGACGGCAGCTACAAAATGAGTGCCACCTCCAAAATGAACCCTGTTGGCCACGAAAGCGAAGCTGACCCGGAATTCCGTCTGATCCGTTTCCACCGTGAAGGCAAAAAAGATATCGTTCTGGTAAACTGGCAATGTCACTGTGCCTCTTCCCAAGGATATTTCAGAAACGCTGTCTCCGCTGACATTGTAGAGATCATGCGTTTGAGGGTGGAGAAGGACGCTGATGTTCACTTTGCCTACCACAACGGCCATAGCGCCAATATTAACACCTTTGATGCAATGGGTAATAAGCTCCACAAGCTGCATTTGGATATGGCTGACGAGCTGGCAAACCGTATTTTGAAAGCCCTGGAAAACACCGAGCCTGTGGAAAGCGGCAAGGTACGCATCGACACCACCACTATGCTGGCGCCTGTTCAGCAGGACAGCGAGGAAAGACGGCAGGGCGCTAAGGAATGGGCGAACGCATCTCCGGAGGACCGTCCTGCCGTTCTGGAAAAGTACGGCTTTGACTCTATGTATGAAGCCATTGCCATCAACACCCGCAAGAATATGGACCCTGTCAGCGAGTTGCACATCACCGCACTAAGTTTTGGTGATATCGCCTTCACCACCATGCCCTTTGAAGCCTTTGACCAGAACGGCATGCAAATTCGCGCAGCTTCCCCTTGCAAAATGACCTTTACTTTAGGCTATACAAATGGCGCTTTGGGTTATATGCCCGCCGAGGAGATCTTCCCCCATGGCGGATACGAGGTGTATGTATCCCGCTTTGAACGGGGCACACCTGAAAAATGCGTCCAAGAACTGGTTCGTATGCTCCGGGAGCAAAAGCAGTAAAATAACAGAAAACGAAAAGGAAGATGTCCCCTATGCCCAAGGAAAAAGCACTGATCGCCATGAGCGGCGGCGTTGACAGTTCGGTCGCTGCATATTTGGCCCAACAATCTGGTTTGGACTGCGCCGGCGGAACCATGCTTCTGTGGCAAAACGAAAACGGGCAGGATCCTGCCGCTGATGCAAGAGCGGTGGCCCAGCGTTTGGGGATCGACTTTCATGTACTTGATAACCGGAAGGATTTTCTGCGTTTGGTGGTAGAGCCTTTTATTGATTGCTATGAATCCGGCAACACCCCCAACCCCTGTATTTTCTGCAACCGCTTCTTAAAATTTGATCTGTTGCTGAAACAAGCCATGGACTTAGGTTACGACTATGTGGTAACTGGGCATTATGCCTCCATCCGTTATGATGATCACACCGGGCGATATCTGCTATATAAAGCGAAAGACACCGCAAAAGACCAGAGTTACTTCTTAGCGTGTCTGAATCAGTATCAGCTTGCCCACACCAAATTCCCTCTGGGAGATTTGACAAAGGAGCAGGTGCGAAGAATCGCTACAGAGCAAAACTTTGTCACCGCCCATAAAAAGGACAGCCAGGATATCTGCTTCATCCCCGACGGGGACTATGTATCCTTTATGAAGCGTTATACAGGAAAACATTACCCGGCCGGTGATTTTCTGGACTTGGTAGGAAAACCTGTGGGCCGCCACACTGGGGCCATCAGCTACACCCTGGGACAGCGCAAAGGACTTGGCCTTGCTATGGGCGAGCCTGTGTATGTATGCAGCAAGGATATGGCAAAAAACACTGTGACTGTCGGGCCGGATAGCGCCCTATTTCACAGCAGCCTCATTGCAACTGACCCCAACTGGTTCCCCTTTGAAACCTTACAAGCCCCCCTGCGCGTAACTGCTAAGGTGCGCTACCGCCACACCCCCCAGATGGCAACTGTCACCGCCTTGGAAGATGGCACTATTCGGGTAGACTTTGACGCCCCCCAGCGAGCCATCACCCCCGGACAAGCCGTTGTGCTTTACCAAGATGACATGGTGGTAGGCAGCGCAACCATCCAAACTGTACTGTAAGAAAAAAGCAGGTGTATCATCCGATACACCTGCTTTTTCATCCTTTCCACTTCACGATATGATCTGTACCATGATATTGCCTAAATAATATTCATGTTTTTTATAATTTCAGGTTTTTTGTAAGATACTATATTCTATTGCGTCTTATATATAGAAGGGGGTGAGAAGATGACAGCCTTTGAAGATGTGTACAGTACATATTTTAAAGATGTAGAGCGTTATCTATTGGCACTGAGTAAAGACCCACATTTGGCAGAGGAGCTTACAGCACAAACGTTCTTCCTTGCTTTAAAAGCATTGCCGAAATTCCGTGGTCAGTGTGATATACGGGTGTGGTTATGCTCTATTGCCAGGAATTGTTATCTTTCTCACCTGCGATGCCAGCGTCCTTCCTTCTCTATAGATGATATTCAGCTCCCGGATATTAGGGTATCCATTGAGGAATCCGTTGAGGATAGAGAATTCGCAATGCACATCCACCGTGCACTGCATGCATTGCCAGAGCCATATAAAGAGGTGTTTTCCCTTCGGGTTTTTGGTCAGCTACCCTTTGAGGATATTGGCAGTTTGTTCGGCAAGAGTCAAAACTGGGCTTGTGTAACCTATCACAGAGCAAAACAAAAAATCAAGGACGAATTGGAGGTGTTGTAATGAAAAGGGATTGTGCAATTGTAAGAGATCTACTTCCTCTGTATATAGAGCAAATTAGCAGTGAGGCTTCTGCTGCGTTCATCAAAGAGCATGCTGCACAGTGTCCGCAATGCCAAGCCGTACTAGATGAACTTCAAAAGCCTACACCAGTGATTTTCGATACAAAAGCAGAAGCGATGCGTTCCATTCGCATAAAACTTAGAAAAAGAACCATTCTTTCCATACTGTCAACTACCCTTATTCTTTTGACACTGCTATCAGGTATTTTTGTTTGCACTGTCGTTCCCGTTTGGCTGTCTGTAGATGAAGCAATCGTATACGCACAGCAGCAAGAAGATGGCGGTGTAAAAGTAAAATTGGCTGATCGTGTTTGCCACATCACAAACCTCGGTAATGACCGCTTTTGCTGTCAGGGTATGCGTTTGGATTGGATCCTAAAAGCGGGCCGAAGTCAAAATCCAGTTCAGGGCGAGCATACACTTTCCTTTAAGCCGAATAATAAGCAAGCAGTGTGGTATTACGGAAAATTCACTGGCGAGAGTGACACACTGTTGTGGGGCACGGATGTTCCCTTCACAGAAAATACCTATTACAGGCAAATAGATCGGTCTTTGCTGTATATCGTATGCATTAGCGCATTAATTGGTATTGTCCTGTTGACCTGTGGTATTGCATTACGCAAGAAACGGCTGGGAAAGTGGTTGCTGTCTTTTGCTGCATTCTTTATCTGCTGTGCACTGTCCACTGTGTTTGTTACCGGAGGACATTTCTATGACACAGCAATATGGCATGTGTCTATGCTCCCGTACAGCATGCTGGCAAGGCGGTATGTAGCCATTGCAGGAATGACCTTTATGAGTTTCTTGAGTGTCATCTGCATCGGTCACACTGTTTGCGTATATAGAGATAGTTAAAACAAAAAAAACAAAACTTTAAAAGCGAAAAACCTAAAAACTTTACAATAATTCCCCGCAAAAACAGGAACATTTTCCTGTATTTGCGGGGGATTTATATATCCACAGGGTTGTTGATTTTGTATAACAAGCATTTGTTTTCAACCCTTTTTATTATAATTCTACATCTGGGAAATACTCTGTTACAAAGTCCACGCTCTTTACCCGAAACTGCTTTCCGTTCAGATATTCCAGACAACCGGATTCTGTAGTGAATCGGAAGGTAAGCTGATAAGAATAGAGTGCCTGATAAGTCCGGTCAAACCGCTTATCCAGTTTTCCGTACTTGCCGTCACCTAAGAGCGGATGGCCTGCGTGGGCAAATTGGGCCCGGATCTGATGGGTTCTGCCGGTGATCAGTTCACACTCCACCAAGCTCAATCCCTTTCGGGATGCCAAAGTAATATAATTGGTCTGGCAAGTTTTTGCTCCGGGTTTGGGGGTGTCGGATACAAAAACGCGGTTCTTTTTCGCGTCTTTAAACAGGTATCCTTTCAGACTTCCCCTGGCAGGTCGGGGCGTTCCCTCTACGATTGCCAAATACCGTTTATCCAGTTCCCGATCCTTGATCTTCTGATTCATGATCCGCAGTGCCTGGGCGGTTTTGGCCGCGATCACAATACCACCGGTGTTGCGGTCGATTCGGTTACAAAGTGCAGGGGTAAAGGCATTTTCCCCTCTGGGATTCCATTCCCGCTTTTGATACAGATAGCTCAAAATATGATCGATCAAGGTTCTGCCGTACTCTGCCCCATCGTGAGGATGAACAGCCAGACCCGGACGCTTATCCACCAAAAGGATCTGGTCATCCTCGTACACAATATTCAGCTTGGGAGATGCTACGGTTAAATAAGCATTATCCTCCCGGGGCTTATCAAAAAACTCATCGTTGATATAAAGCTGCAACACATCCCCGCCCTGCAGGCGGGTATCCCGTTCCACTCGGGCACCGTTACGCTTGATCCGCTTGATGCGGATATATTTCTGGGCCAAGGATGCAGGCAGCAACGGCACAGCCTTTGCCAAAAAGCGGTCCAGCCGTTGTCCGGCATCGTTGGCGCCAATGGTAAATTCCTTCATCTGTTAGTTACCGCCCTGTTTTTCTGCAAAGTAGTGGTCCATCTGTTGGGTAAATTCCAAGGCGGAGTTGTAGCCCATTTTCCGCTGCCGGTTATTCATAGCGGCAACTTCTAAAATCACCGCCAGATTACGGCCGGGAGTTACAGGGATGGTATTCATGGGCACTTGAATCCCAAGAATATCCATATACTGGTCATCCAGGCCCAGACGGTCATAGTCTTTCTGTTGGCCCCAGGGAACTACATTGACCACAAGATTTACTTCATTTTCCGCCTTCACAGCACCCACACCAAAAAGTTTTGCCACATCGACAATGCCAATGCCACGCAATTCCACATAATTTCGGATCAACTCCGGAGCAGTTCCTACCAATGTGTTATCAGAAATTTTACGGATCTCTACTGCATCATCAGCAATGAGTCGATGGCCGCGCTTTAACAGCTCAATAGCGGTTTCGCTTTTGCCCATACCGCTCTCACCGATGATCAAAAGTCCTTCGCCGTACACCTCCATCAAAACACCATGGCGTGTAATAGAAGGCGCAAGTGCTGCTTTCAGATATGCAATGATGTCAGAAACAATGGTGCTGGTTGCCTCTTTGCTTCGCAGCAAGGTAACATTATGCTTCTTCGCCATTTCCAGACACTGCGCATCCGGCTGTAGATTCCGGGAGATCAGCAATGCAGGGAATTTATAAGAAAACAGCCGATCAAAAGCAATCGCCCGTTCCGCGGCAGTCAGCTTTTGCAAATAGCTGACCTCTACATTGCCCATCACCTGCAGACGCATAGGCTCAAAATGGTCATAATATCCTGCCAGCTGCAGACCAGGCCGGGCCACATCCACCACAGTCAGACGTATCTGTTCATAATCCGTGGCAGCATATGCTACCTCTAATTTAAATTCCTGGACCAATGTTGTCAGCAAAACGCTGCGAATATCGAACATAAGCAACACCTCTTTGCCATCATCTTTGCCATCATTATACTAGGGGCAAAAGGGAATATCAATATTTTTTTAGAAAAAACAAAATTTTTTGCAAAAAACACTTGCTTTTTTTCCAAAACTCTGGTATCATATCCTAGCGTCTGCAAGGACGTAAATTTTAAGTGATTTTTCGGATAGGAGGTGCAGTGATGGCGAAGTGTGGTTATTGTGGTAAGGGCGTGACCTTCGGTATTAAGGTTTCCCACTCCCACAGACGTTCCAATCGGACCTGGAAACCCAATGTGAAGCGGGTCAAGGCCATTGTTAACGGTACTCCGTGTCATGTGTATGCATGTACCAGATGCCTCCGTTCCAACAAGGTTGAGCGGGCTGTCTGATTCCTTGCACATCATAACGGCATTGCTAAAAGCAATGCCGTTTTTGTTTTCTTATGAAGAATATCCGCGGCGGAGATTTCCGCCGCGGTATTGCTTTATCAAAGCCATCCTGCGTCTTCCGGTTCGGCACGGCTGGGGCGCTGCAGGAGAATCTTTACCGACTCTGCTGCAGACATTCCTTCATAAAGTACACTGTAGGCTGCGTGGACAATAGGCATATCAACCTGCTGCTCCTTCGCCAGTTCCCAGGCGGAGGCTGCGGCATAGTAGCCCTCCACCACTGCGCCTACCTCTTTCATAGCGGACTGTGGATCCATCCCCTGACCGATCAGAATCCCTGCCCGGCGGTTCCGGGAGTGCATGGAGGTGCAGGTGACGATCAAATCCCCTACCCCCGCCAACCCCGCAAAGGTCTCCTTTTTTGCACACATGGCTACACCGAGGCGGGCGATCTGCGTTAATCCCCGGGTCATCAGCATTGCCTTTGTATTATCACCGCAGCCAAGGCCGTCGGTCACACCGGCGCACATGGCGATGACATTCTTCAGCGCACCGCCCAACTCTGCGCCCACAGGATCCGGGCTGGTGTAGATTCGAAAAGTATCCGACATAAAGGCATCCTGCACAAACTCTGCCAAGTCCTTATCCTCACAGGCTGCTACACAGCCTGTCGGCAACTCGTTGGATACTTCTTGCGCATGGCTGGGACCTGTGAATACCACCACATTTTTCCCAGTCTCCTGCTGCACCACCTGGCTCATGCGCAGGTGCGTACCTGGCTCGATACCCTTTGTAACTGACACCAGAACTGCCGCATCCCCAAGATAGGGCGCAACTTTGCGGCACACATCCCGAATAGCAAAGGAGGGACTGGCGATCACCACTAGATCACACCCCGCCACACAGGCAGGATCGGCACTGATTTCCATCTCTTTCGGCAGCACAATGCCGGGAAGCTTGGGATTGCACCGGGTAACACGCATAGTATCCGCATACGCTTTCTTATAGGTCCACAGCGTGACCTCGCTGCCGTTTTTGTGCAGACTGAACGCCAAAGCAGTACCCCAAGCACCGCTGCCTACAACTGCCGCTTTCATTGTTTCTTTCCTTTT
>JAZREX010000037.1:0-3503 GCA_045661025.1 Faecousia sp.
CGGTGTACTGCTTGCCACCGGTAACGATAACTGCTTTCATTTCCTTTTCACCTACTTTTTTGTGTAGACTCGCTCTATAGGCGCGGCGCGTTTTGGGCGCACCGACTTAAGCCCATTCAATGCGGCTGGTCTATTTTAGCAAAGGAAATTCTAAAAGTCAATAGGTTTTTCTACAAAAATGTTGCCTTTTTCATATATTTTTGTTATACTGACCCTACTTCGTTTGTATTTTGGGCATTACGTGCCCGGAAAGAGGAAAAATGAAAACCCGATCTTGGATTTTGATCATATCTGGGGTGCTGGTGGTAGCATTGGGCCTAAGCCTTTTCTTGATATTTGCCACGCCTGCCGCAGATGCCGTGGAAATTTATTCTGACGGAACACTGATATATACGTTACCCCTAAATCATGAGAAGTTCCTGGAAATTACCACAGAAACAGGCTGGAATCATATAGAGATCTCCGGTGGAAAGGCAGGGGTGCGCGCTGCCAGTTGTCCGGATAAGCTATGTATACACCAAGGCGCGCGCTCTGAAGGCGGGGATATTGTTTGCCTGCCAAACCGTTTGGTGATCCATTTTGTAAACACAGGGGATGTGGATGGCGTAAGCGGTTAAAATTGTTTGAAAAAAGGCTTGACAAACAGAAAATTGTAGTTTATAATGACCCGCGCATGGACGATTAGCTCAGCTGGCTAGAGCATCCGCTTGACGTGCGGAAGGTCATAGGTTCGAGTCCTATATCGTCCACCAGAAAAGAAAAGCCATCCCAACAGGGATGGCTTTTTGTTTTGGTATGGTATTAGAGATAGGACTCGAACCTATCTAAATGCAATAGTCCGGGGGACTGTTGCTGGCCGGGTAGGGCTCCGGCCACACATTGATTAAATCGAGTCCTATATCGTCCACATAGGCAGATGCCCAAACAATAAATAGGAGCGGTGCCGGATGGCACCGCTCTTTTGGCATTTTCGTGTAATGTTAGTTTTCACAGTTAGTCTGACATCTAATCAGACAAGCGGAGCTTGTAAAGATCAGTGCAAGGAAGGCTGCCAAGAGCCCTACCAGGATCGCACTGACCACGCTGGTGGCTGTAATGCCCACTGCCAGCAGGATCACCGCAAGCAGGGTCGTGCCCAGTATGCCTGCCAAAACGATCCCGAGTGTGTTGCACAGGCAGGGTTTACATTCTGCTCTGTTGGCGGTTGTCACCAGTAATATCCCAAGGTATCCCACAGCAATGCCCAGTGCCACCCAAAGGAACGCAGGCGTCACGGTGATGACCGCGGTGATTTGGAGAAATGCAGCAATGATACCGATGAACAGACTGGCGATGACCGCAAATAGAGTGCAGTCTCTTCTGCAGCCACAGTTGAATAACGACATAAATTATCACCTCCCACTGCATCATATGTCGAATGGGCGGGAAAGTGCATTAAGGCAGGTCACTTATTTCAAAATTAGGGTTCTTACACAGAAAAAGAAGCCACCCCAATGGGTGGCCTTTTCTTTTCTGTGGGATTAGGACTCGAGCCCATAGCAGTGGAACTGTCCGGTGGATAGTTCCTGCCATCAGTGCGAACACTGGTGGCTACAATAATTTTTGCCCCAAAGGGGGCAAAAATGCAACTCAGTCCTATATCGCATATACAGATTATGAATCAAGAACCGCCCAATCGGGTGGTGCTTTTTCTTTTGGTTTTGGTGTGTTTTTGTGATTAAGGGGAAGTTTGTAATTTAAAATTTATGTAAATTCTTCAAAATTTTCCTTGCAATCTTTGCGCATAAGCGTTACTATCATTGGTAGGAAAGATATAGTACAATACGAAAAGCAGCCTGGGGTTTGCTTTAGATATTTTTAGGTGTTTCTTACATCTATATAGGGAGGAGAAACGATGAAAAAAGTCTTGTCTTTGATCATGGCGCTGGCGATGGTTATTTGTATGTGTCCTGTCAGCTTTGTATTTGCAGCATCCCAGGGGGGCGCAGTTGGAGAATCTGGGGATATTGAGGTGGATATTAGTAAGCCTGGGTCCGGAGGGGGAAATCCCATCGGCACCCAAAGCAAGCCTTTGACTGTGACGGGAGAAACCACATTTCCTGTGGCGGCCGGCAAAACTTATTATATTGTAGTCAAGGGCGACAATGTTATGTCCCTTACCATCTCCGGTGCTACCGGATTTACTGTGAATAATACAGCAGATACCCAGGGCGTGTACACAGCAACTGTCGCTGGCACAGATGTTGTCTATATCATTGAAAACAAAACCGGAGTAGAGCAGAAGTATACTGTCGAACTGATCAAATATATCCCTGGCGACTGTAACGGCGACGGGTATGTCAACAACGAAGATGTGATCCATTTGCTGTGGCACACGCTGTTTGAGGAAGATTATCTTTTGTCATGCAGAGGTGATGTGAATGGCGATGGAGATGTCAACAACGAAGATGTAATTCATTTATTGTGGCATACCTTGTTTGAGGAAGATTATCCTTTGACATAATGTGATCTGTAACCCCCTCTTTTTGAGGGGGTTCTTTTTTGAGATTATGTAAACAAAGAAAATGCTTTGTTTTTTATAAAGAGTACTTGATTTTTAAAAGGAAAGGCTTTATACTAACATGGAATAGGTGTTTCTTGGGGATTTGCTGGGGTAAGTTACCTGCGGGCGGTGCTCCAAAACTAAGGAAAGAGTTATATCCGCTCGGGAAATTCCTAAGAAAAAATATCAATGAGGTGAATGATATGAAGAAAATCGTATCCGTTCTTCTGTGTCTGGTGTTGTTACTGGGCCTGTGGGTGGTTCCTGCTAAGGCTGTGGATGAGGTAACATTTTTGTTTACAACAGATCACCAGGGAGTATTGCTCAGAGGGCAGGAGATTACTGTTAAGGTTAATGTAATCGGTACTGCTACAGTTGATCAGTTGGGCATCAGGATGTCTACAATTGATAAGGACGTATTTGAGATCACTAAGATTTCTAGCAATGTAAAGGCGGCAGAGGACGATGAGCCGCTTTCTCCTGAAAAAGCTACCATTGTTAATGCTGGCGTAAAGAGAAATGGCATTGCGGTTAGTTGGGAGGAAGCTGTGAATCTGCCGGGTACTCTGGAGCTGGGTACCATTAAGCTGAAGGTGAAAGATACTGCTGTATTTGCAGACACTACAATTGATTGCGCGGGTAGTGCAGCCTTTGGTAATACGGAGTATTCCATCGTAATGCAAGGTGTTACGGTAACGATTGCAGAGTGTGTTGGCCATCAGTATGGCGATTGGACCAAAGTTGATGATGTAAACCATGCCCGTGTTTGTTCTTTGTGTGGCAACACGGAAACCGGTGAACATGTTCATGGCGCATGGGAAAAGGTTGACGATGCTACCCACAAGAGCACTTGCTCTGTTTGCGGTAAGAACGAAAAGACTGCAAATCACATTTGGAATGACGGCGCGGTAACCACCCCCAATGATTGCGGTAATGATGGCGTTAAGACCTATACCTGTAC
>JAZREX010000038.1:0-4870 GCA_045661025.1 Faecousia sp.
AACGCTCATCCGCGTTGCATTTGAGATGGTTCGATTCCCCACAGACCAAAAGAAAAGCCGCCCATTTGGGCGGCTTTTCTTTTGGTGGAGGTGAGGGGAATCGAACCCCTGTCCGAAGGCAACTTGGAAGGAACTTCTCCGAGCGCAGTTTGTTACTTACATTCCCTCAACCCGACGGGAACAAACACCCTGCGGCAATCAGTAGTTTCATTATGCGTGGTATGGGCAAAGCTTACCATACGCACGGGCTCCACTCAGATCACACCCGAGCCCGGCTCGTGGACCTTCCGGGGCGGATGGGCGCCTAATTAGGCAGCCAGAGCAACAGTATTGTTGTCAGTTAAATTTAAAAGTTACCCGTTTTATCGTGGTCAGGTGCCACGGCCCGCTATTCCAGCCTCACTACCCCCGTCGAAACCAGTACACCCCCGTATATAAAAGGGAAAGGCTGCGGTGGGATGTTGTCCATCCCACCGATATTGGTTTTAGAATCTGCCGTAGGGATCGGGGAGCTTGTTGGGTTCGGGATAGCTATCACCGTGGGTATCTACGGTGATAGAGGCGATTTTCTGCTCCTCTAAAGGACGATCCTGCATATTGGTTCTTACGCCGGCAATGGCATCCACCACATCCAGGCCGGAAGTAACCTTGCCGAAAGCGGCATACTGGCCATCCAGATGCTTGGCATCCTGATGCATAACAAAGAATTGACTGCCTGCAGAGTTCGGAGATTGGCTGCGAGCCATAGACAGAACACCACGCTTATGGCGAAGGCTGTTTTCAAAGCCGTTGTAGAAGAACTCGCCTTTAATGCAGTAGCCGGGGCCACCCATGCCGGTGCCGTCAGGACAGCCACCCTGGATCATAAAGCCGGGGATTACCCGATGGAAGATCAAACCGTTGTAGTAGCCTGCGTTACACAGGCTGATGAAGTTGTACACGCTCTGAGGTGCGATTTCCGGATACAGTTCACCTTCCATCACAGAGCCGTTTTCCATTGTGATCTTAAATGTAGGATTCATAGTTAGTACCTCTCTTTCATCGCACGGTCCATCTGCCGCTTCGCATCCCGCTCTGCTGCAGATTGCCGTTTATCATAAAGCTTTTTGCCTTTACACAGGCCGATTTTTACTTTCACCAAGCTGCCTTTAAAATATACAGAAAGGGGAATTAGGGAGTAGCCGTCTTGTTTTACCTTTCCAAGCAGTCGCATGATCTCCCGGCGGTGCATCAGAAGCCGACGGACACGACGGGGATCCCGGTTAAAGATATTGCCCTGTTCATAGGGGGAGATGTGCATCTGGTTCAGCAGAAGTTGGCCGTCTTTGATGCCGCACCAGGCGTCTTTCAGATTCAAGGTGCCCTGGCGGATAGATTTTACCTCAGTGCCGCTCAGCTCAATGCCTGCTTCCATTTCCTCTTCCACAAAATATTCATGGTAAGCTTCCCGGTTGCGGGCCATGACGCGAATATTTTCCTTTTCCAGATGTATCACCTCTTTTGCTCACTCTGTATGGTATTATAGCATAAATGTCAAGCATTTAAAACGCGAAAGGGGTTAAAATAGGAATTGCTCTAAAGCGGTAGGGGAAGCAAATGTATAATCGCAAATAGATTCCATAATTTGACAAAGTTCAGGACATTCCAGCTTTCCCCATTTTGCAAAGGCAACCGGTACGCCTAGTGGGTGTGCCATATCCCATGCAGGTTTCATATCGTCAACAACTAAAAGCTCATGGGGGGCAAAGCCGTATGTTTCCATAATGTTTTCTAAGGGGTAAGGATTTGGCTTTCGTTGGTGCTCCGGAAAATCCCAGCCATAGATCGCATCAGGCAAGATTCCAAAATGGGTCATATAATCCCGGGTAATATTTTCTTGGCTTGAATGGGAAACAACGCACAGGGTTCCGCCAGCTGCTTTGTGGCGGTGGATAAGGCAGTCAATCCCGGGGTAGGGGTCTGGGATATGGGCTTTTATATATTCTTTCCAACCTTGATATTCTTCCTGTAGTTCCTGATCGGTAAAATGATATTTTTGACGGCACATTTCAGCAAACCCGGTGTGAAAACAGCCGTGGAAATATTCTTCTTTCGTGATGGTAGTACCGGGGCGGAATTGATCCAGAATATAGCAAAAATAAGGGTAGTTAATGGTGGCTTCGCTTTGTACCACAGTATCATCGTGGTCTAATACTAAACAGGGGTATTTGAGCATTGCAAATCCTCCTTTTTCTTCATTATAGCAAATCCAGTTTCCGGGAGCAACCGAAAAATTCCACTTGCTTATATCGAACAAATGTACTATAATAAAGAAAATAGGAAAGGGGGAGGAATATGCAGCAAAGATACCATCCGGTGGATGTGATCTCGGTGTGTAGCGCCAATGGTGATATTCGTCCCTTGCGTCTGCAGATGGAAGATGAGCAGCATCAGCTGCTCAGGATCGATATTGATGAGGTAGTTAGCAGCAAGCCTATTTGCTATGTGGGTATCGAAGCGGTTGTTTTTTTGTGCCGTGCAACGGTAAAACAAAAAGCCTGGCTTTTTGAACTGAAATATACCATTCGCAGCCACAGTTGGTGTATGTTAAGGAAGGTGTATTGATATGGCCCAGCGGGGTGTTTTTCATGTGGATGCCAACAGCGCCTTTTTATCCTGGACGGCGGCATATCGCATCAAAGTGTTGGGAGAAGTATTGGATCTGCGGGAAGTTCCCTCGGTGGTGGCGGGAGATAAGGCCTCCCGGCACAGCATTATTTTAGCTAAAAGTTTCCCGGCGAAAAAGTATGGCATCCAAACAGGAGAGCCCTTGTTCCAGGCGTTGGAGAAATGCCCTGATCTGATCGTTGTTCCACCGGATTACAGCTTATATGTGGAGGCGTCGCGACATTTTGTGCAGATGCTGCGGCAATTTAGCCCTCATGTGGAGCAGTATTCCATAGACGAAGCCTGGGTGGATATGACCGGCACAGAACGGCTTTTTGGCTCACCAAGGCTGGCAGCAGAAAAAATGCGGCAGCGGATTTGGGATGAACTGGGCTTTACAGTCAATATCGGTATTTCTACCAATAAGCTACTGGCGAAGATGGCAGGAGATTTTGAAAAACCAAACAAGGTGCACACTTTGTTTCCGGAAGAGATGGCACAAAAACTGTGGCCCTTGCCGGTACGGGATTTATTTCTGGTAGGTCCGGCCACAGAACGAAAACTGAAATATCTGGGGATCTATACCATAGGGGATTTGGCACACACCGATCCTGCTACCTTACGCCGCAGACTGGGCAAACATGGGGAAACGATTTGGCATTTTGCCAATGGCCGGGATGCCAACGCGGTGCTTCCGGAGTCTACAGAAAATAAGGGCTATGGTAATTCTGTAACCACAGCAAAGGATGTGACTACCTACGATCATGCCCACCAAGTGCTTTTAACCCTTTGCGAAACGGTTGCCATGCGGATGCGCAAGGACGGCAAGTGCGGCGGTTGTATCAGCGTGAGCTTGCGCACAACTTCCTTTCAGCAGTCCTCTCATCAGAGCGTACTGCCAGGTGCCACCAATATTACCCAGGAAATTTTCTGCCAGGCTTGTAAAATATTCGATAAGGCCTGGGATGGGGTTACGCCTTTGCGGCAACTGGGGGTGCAGGTCACCAAACTTTCCCGGGAGCCTTATCAGCAGTATGACCTGTTTTCCGGGATTTCTGCAGTACAGTATGAGAAAAAGTTGCGTCTGGATGAGACGGTGGATGCCCTGCGGGATAAGTTTGGGGAGGAGATCATTCATCGGGCGGCCTTTGCGGAAAATCCCCAGGAACATATGGCTGGTGGTTTGGATAGGGCAAGACGCACCGGGGTAACCAAACCTGTACCAGAAGAATTTTAAGTAGCCAAAATAGAAGCCATCGGTTATAATGACAGCGTGTACTAGAAGGGGGCAGATGTTATGGCCATTGTAACGTTTTACCGGGGAGATCCCAATGCGCCCAAAACCACCATGCCGGCGCATTTGGGGGCGAATGCAATTATCACCTGTAATGGAAAAATTTTGTTGGAAAAGCGCAGAGATTGCAACCTGTGGGGATTGGTTGGCGGTGGTGTAAAGAAGAAGGAAACGCCTCTGGAAGCAATTGTCCGGGAAACTTATGAGGAGCTGGGGTTGCGTATCTCTAAGGAACGGTTTAAAAAACTAGGGGTGTATGGAGAGCCTGGACGGATCGCGGCTTATCAAGACGGCAGCATATGGCGTATGGTGATCGTAGCTTTTGCCTTGGAACTGGAACAGATACCGGAGATGATATGTAGCGCAGAATCCAGGGATTTGCGTTTTTTCTCCCAGGAGGAACTGAAGGATATTGAGATTGTAGTGACCCACAGCGATATTGTGGATGCGCATTTTATACAGAAATAATCAAAAAATATTAAAAAGTCGCCGGAGGCACCAATGATGCCTGGCGACTTTTTTCTTTAGAAACAAATATATATCCAGTTTTAGCCAAGAAATTTAGGATTATGTGAAAGAATAAGTAAAAATATAAATGATACTTGAATATTCATAAATTCTGTGATAATATACATTTTGACGGTGCAGTATCCTAGTCAAAGCGACCAATTCCCAGGTAGGGCCTAAAAATCCTATGAAGGGCACATCGATGAAGTCCCTGGTGTTTGCTTTTTACGCCCAGTTTAGGGTGGATGCTGGGGGTTAAGGATCTCGGGCGCGCGCCAATGGCATGGCGCATACGACCCGGTTTCCGTGGAGACTTGAAAGTTGTGCGACGAAGTTGTGAACTCCCCTTGGGGAAGCGGGCTTCGCGTACGAATCAGGTAAGAACCTGCAAGGCAGTGCGCAGAATCGTGTGCTGTGTGCAGT
>JAZREX010000039.1:0-5689 GCA_045661025.1 Faecousia sp.
ATGCTGACAGTGAAGGCTGTTTTGCGTTGTCCGGAAAGCGGACGGATGGGGATGCCTTTGCGTACCGGCCTTGCCATCACCTGCCGGTATCCCTATCCCCCGGTGGACTGCACCATCCGTCTGACCAACACCCTCACCAACATAAGCTACCGGGGCAAACCCGGAGAAAAGATCCCTACAGAACATTGCGGCTTGATCCAGATCTCCTTCCCCTTCTTTTATACCTATGATTATCTGGGACTGTTTCGCAGGAAATTAAACCACAGCTCTGCCTGTCAGGTGTATGTGCTCCCAAAAGCCATCCCCGGCGGTACATTGCCCACTAGCGGTGGAAGTGCTATGCATCTTTGGCGGCCCAAACCCGGCGGCGGTTTCTCGGAAAACTACGAACTGCGGCTCTACCGCCCCGGAGATAATCTGCGGCATATCCATTGGAAGATGGCCGCAAAAACCGGAAAACTAATCTACCGGGAAGCCATGGAACCTGTGCAAAAGGGCTGCGTGCTGTCTGTCACCTTGAACGGTGACGAGAACACCTTAGATCACAAGTTAGGAAATCTTCTATATCACAGTCAGCATTTAGTATCCCGAAATCAGCCCCACCATATCCTCTGCGCCACCGGCAAAGGGGTAAATGCCTATTATGTAACGGATATCAGCAGCTGTGAGCAGGCTTTTCGTCAAATGCTCCACGGCCCTATGGCGTCCTATGACCAGCCGCCAAAGGCAGAAAATGTGCTGTGGCAGCATCATATCGGAGGTAACGGCCTATGAAAAAAGAAAAGCTGTTTACTTTCCTTTGGAGTGTGGGTCTCGCCTTCTGTCTGTCCTTTGGCGCTACCGCCTGTTTGGTCACCGCCTTTTCCATGGCGGTGTCTTTACCAACCCTGGCTGGCTGGTGTTGTCTGGGTTCACTTCTTTTTTCCGTCTGTTTCGCCCTGCCCCTGGGTGCGATTCCCCCGGCAGCCCTGGCCCTGGCAGGCGGATATCTGTGGCAATCCGGCCCTCTAAAATTAAGTTTTGAGGCTATATGTTACCAACTCAGCCGCACCTATCACCAAGCCTACGGATGGCCGATCCTGAAACTAAATGTCTATACCGCCGATGACATGGAAACCATGCTGGCTATGGTAGTATGCGCTGTCGGTCTTTTGATCGCCTTGCTGATCACTTGGGCCATCAGCCGTAAAATGCCCATCTTCCTTGGCATTTTGCTATCTGCCTCACCTCTGGCTGCCTGTTTCGTGGTTACCGATACTGTACCGGAAACCCTGTGGCTCTGGCTCTATCTAACCACCTTTGTACTAACTCTTTTATCCCAAACCACCCGCAAACGATATCCAAAACAGGGCAACAAGCTGTGCACCCTAGCCACACTTCCGGTGGCGCTTTGCATGCTGATCCTGTTTGCTGCCATACCCAAAGACAATTACCAAGGAGCAGAAGCTGCAAAAAAACTGTCAGAAAGCTTTATGCAAGCATCCCCTGTTCAGCGAATCATGGAGCTATTTCAAGGAACTTCCGCCAGCGGTTCTGTAAGCGCAGGGCAAGTCAATCTGGCCGACGTAGGACTGCGAATGGAATCCAAAGCAGAAATGATGGTAGTGCATACAAACGCTTACACCGGCACTTTGTATCTGCGGGGTCGCAGCTACGACACCTACGACGGTTGGCATTGGAGCTACACCGGAACAGAAGGCTTTTCCTGGCCCAGTGAATACCAGTTGGAACGGATCGGCGAGGTGGAGATCACCACCAAATACGCCCACCGAATGCTCTATACTCCCTATTATCCCCAGAGCATCTCCCTTTCCGAAAATCCGGAAGGTCTGACAAATACCAAACAGCTAAACCATTATTCCTACCCCTGCGCTGTAGCCCCTAAAGATCTAGCAGGATATGGGCAACAGTCTTTCCAGATCATCCCGTCAGGATCTGGCGTGCCCATTGGGGCTATCCCGGAAACAACAGAAGATTTTGTGTATCTTCCGGATAACACCATCACTTGGGCGCAAAAGCTTCTATCCCAGATCCCCGATGCACAAAGCGACAATGTCTACAAAAAAGCCCAAGCCATTGCCGCCTATGTAAGAAACAGCGCCACTTATAGCACCGATGTTTCCCGGATGCCCCGGGAAAAAGCGGATTTTGCCAAGTGGTTTTTGGAGGAGCAAGACGCAGGCTACTGTGTGCACTTTGCCACCGCCACCACAGTTTTACTACAAGCAGCCGGCATACCCGCCCGGTATGTTACAGGCTATGTGGCAAATGTAAAAGCCGGCGAACCTTCTCCGGTACTGTTGAAAAACTCCCACGCCTGGACAGAATATTATCTTCCCGGTTTCGGCTGGACCGTACTGGAGTCCACCCCCAGCGATTTACGAGAACCTGTCCAGCAGGAATCCCAAGCCACCATATCCCAAGAATCTACCTTGCAGGAAACCCAGCCCCAACAAGCTGCTCCCACGCCCCAAACACAGACCCTTGGACAAGTCCGGTTTGATGCTACCTATCTATGGTTGCTGCTAATCCCCGGGGTATTGCTTTTGATTTGGCTACAACGAATCTTGCGGCTTCGCCTCCGGACTCGGCATTGCCAACAGGAAAATTCCAACGCCAAGGCCTTGGCTTTGTGGCAAGAAACGATGTTCTTTGCAAAGCTTCTGAAAAAAGAGCCTTCCCAAGCACTTTTTGATCTGGCGCAAAAGGCAAAATACAGCCCCCACACCCTCACAGCAGAAGAACTTTCTCAATTTTATGCTTATCTGCAAGAAGCGGTGGACGCTTTGAAAAAGCAGTCGATCTTCCATCAAATTTATTATCGACTGGTGCTATGCGCCTACTAAAACAATTCTTATAAAACCATCTGAAAAATTTTTGGATCGTTTTATAATTTTTTGTCGTATTTCCTGCATTTTTTTCTTGCACTCAGAAAAAAATAAATGTATAATGATGCTATCTTTTTTAAACAAATATGGAGGGAAACAATATGGCAGTTAATGTGCGTCCTGAATCCATGGAACGTATTACCACCAAGGCACTTGCCGATGCTTTTATCGAAGAGCAGGTTGCCGAGATCCGCGCCCAAGTAGGCGATAAGAAAGTACTGTTGGCTCTGTCCGGCGGTGTAGACTCCTCAGTCGTCGCAGCGCTTCTCATTAAGGCCATTGGCAAGCAGCTGTACTGCGTGCATGTTAACCACGGTTTAATGCGTAAGGACGAGTCCGAAGCTGTTATCCGCATGTTCAAAGATGGCATGGATGCCAACCTGATCTATGTGGATGCTACCGATCATTTCCTGGGTCTGCTGGCCGGCGTTTCTGACCCCGAGACCAAGCGTAAGATCATTGGCAAAGAATTCATCACTGTCTTTGCAGAAGAAGCCCGTAAGCTGGAGGGCATCTCCTTCCTGGCACAGGGCACTATCTATCCCGACATTTTGGAATCCATTAAGCAGGCCGAAGGCAAGAAGGCTGTTAAGTCTCACCACAATGTAGGCGGTCTGCCTGAGGATCTGCAGTTTGAGCTGGTCGAGCCCATCAAACTGCTGTTTAAGGACGAAGTCCGTGTGGTTGGCGAGGCTCTGGGTCTGCCCCACACAATGGACTACCGTCAGCCCTTCCCCGGCCCCGGTCTGGGCGTTCGCTGCTTGGGCGCTATCACCCGGGATCGTCTGCATGCGCTCCGGGAAGCCGATGCGATCCTGCGGGATGAATTTGACAAGAACGGCCTGAGTGAAAAGGTTTGGCAGTACTTTATTGCTGTACCCGACATCAAGAGCGTTGGCGTAAAGGATGAGAGCCGTTACGAAGGCTGGCCTGCAATTATCCGCGCAGTCAACACCACCGACGCTATGTCCGCCACCATCGAAGAGATCCCCTATGCTGTTCTGCACAAAATCACAGCACGAATCACTGCCGAGGTAGAAGGCATCAACCGCGTCCTGTACGATCTGACTCCCAAGCCTGTCGGCACCATCGAGTGGGAATAAATCGTCTTGCACTGCCGGTGGCAGAGCAAGCAAGACGATTTATTGCGCCGCGGCCACGAGTTTGCCCGCCGCCCGTGGCGGAGTCAAGGGCAAACGCAGTGTGTGCAGTGGTCGGCAAGAAGCAAGCTTGTTTTATCAAGCGTAGCTTCTGCCGTATACCACAAACGGGCAACCTTTCATGAATGTGTACCACCATGGAAGATATCGGGCACCGCAAGCGGGCCCATAACAAAACCGCCTCCACTAAAAAGTGGGGGCGGTTTTCACCTTATTGGCGCTGCAAAAGCTCCGTCTACTTAGACGGAGCTTTTTATGGGTTATTTGAGAAACTTACGCCGGAGAATTTCATCCGCCATCTGGGCACCGAATTCTCCCTGGCATTTAGCCATACTGCCGTTATTGATCCAACGGCTGTGAGACTGGGCAATAAGCGCCTCATCCATGACAACATCACAAGGAGGCGTAAGTTTGTCGATTAAAGTGAGGTACGCTTCCTCACTACAACCGATCCTTTCAAGAAACTCGGCAGCAAGTTTGGGAACGACAGTCTTGTTGTATGCATAAAAATCTTTTTGGAACACTGCACAGGCAGTGCCATGAGGAATACCAAAGTTTTCTGTCAGCAGATAACCCATGGTATGGGGAAAGCATGTACCGGTTACATTGATGGCCAAGCCGCCGTAAATCGAGGCGCAGTATAGCTGTTCCCGGGCATCATAATCCAGATCGTCACAGCCATTTTCTGCCATTTTCCGGAAAACCGGCAACAGCAGACGAATACCTTCCACTGCATAACAGCGGGAAATGTGATTTGCTACCCGACTGAAAAAGCTTTCTGCGCAATGGGCCAATACATCCACCGCAGTCGCACAGGTCACCATAGGGGGCAAAGACATAGTGTAGTTCGGGTCGCCAAGTGCCAGAGCCGGGAAGATCGCCTCGTGATGAAAGCTCTTTTTCCGTCCCTCCGGGGTGGTGATCACAGAAACCTTTGTTACCTCACTGCCCGTACCGGCGGTAGTGCCGACAGCTACGTTTTTCAAGGGCGCGTTGACCCAATCGAAAGCATAAAGCTGCTGTTGGGTCATACCGGGATTGGCCGCCAGAACCGCAATACACTTTGCCGCATCCAACGCAGAGCCACCGCCAATTCCCAGAATGAAATCTGCTCCGGCTGCAATTGCCTTTTCCGCCGCAGCCATACAATCGGTAAGCTTGGGATTCTGGCCAATTTCATCAAACAATACCCATTTCTGGCGGTTTTGATCCAGGGCTTCGGTTACATCCCGGAATGCACCGCTTACCTTTGCAGATTGTTTCCCTGTTACGATCAGGCAAACCTTGCCCAGCTTTGCCAGCTCTTTTGCGCTGGCTCGGACACAGCCTTGGCCGGTAATTAGTTTTACAGGCATAAAGGAATTCAGATTCATTTGCGCTCCCCCCTTGTTTTTATTATCATAGCATACTTTTTCCTTTTTCTCTACCTGTTTTCCCCAAAGAAAAGCCAAAACGCCTTGTCTTTTCCCGAAGGCATATGCTATAATAAAATCAAACCACATAAGGAGGTCATCTCATGATCAAAAAAGCAGCAGAATTTAAAACCGAGTACCGGGAAAATATGCGCGGCGGAAACGGCACTGTAGAGCTCACCAACTTTGTAACCCCCGAAGAAATGAATGATAAGGGCCGCCTGTTTGC
>JAZREX010000040.1:0-28629 GCA_045661025.1 Faecousia sp.
CACAGCTGGAACGGGGATTTTCTACTCTGGACTTTTACAAGTCATTATTTATTACCACATAGGAGTATTTCATGTCTAGTTTATATACGAAGTCCATGCAGAAGCTGGAATTGGATGCAATATTGAAACTACTGGCAGATTCCGCTTCCAGCGCAGAGGGCAAAGAGGCCTGCTTGCGTTTGCAGCCTAACAGCGATCTGATTGATGTTCAAAATTTACTGGAACAGACAACAGAAGCATCCAAGCTGTCTACTTTAAAGGGGTATCCCAATTTTGTAGATAATCGGGATGTCAGCGCTGCGTTGGATCGGGCGAATATGGGAGGTTCACTGCAACCAAAGGAATTGCTGCGGATCGGCGGTGCTTTAAGATGCGCAAGAACTGTAAAAGACTATCTTACAGAGGATGACCAGGATAGCATCCTATATCCACTCTTTTCTTCGCTGTCTATAAATAAATTTCTGGAAGATAGTATTTATCGTGCGATCATTTCTGAGGAAGAGATTGCGGATACTGCCAGCCCTGAGCTGGGGGATATTCGAAGGCACATGCGTATTCAAAGCGCAAAAATCAAAGATAGTCTGCAAAAAATCATTTCCTCATCCAGCTTCTCTAAGTATTTAAGAGAGCCTATCATTACCATTCGCCAGGGTCGATATGTTGTCCCTGTGAAAAGTGAGTGTAAAAATGATATTCCGGGACTTGTCCATGATGTTTCAGCCACCGGATCTACCTATTTCATTGAGCCGGCGTCTGCGGTAAATGCCAACAATGCCCTCAGGGAATTGGAGATCAAAGAGAAGAAGGAAATCGAACGGATCCTGGCTGAGCTTTCTGCCAATGCTGCTATGTATTGTGAAGATATTTGTGAAAATACACGGCTGTTAACACA
Source organism: Faecousia sp. (assembly GCA_045661025.1). Classification (GTDB taxonomy): domain Bacteria; phylum Bacillota; class Clostridia; order Oscillospirales; family Oscillospiraceae; genus Faecousia. Next base: position 893 of record JAZREX010000040.1, read on the forward strand.
GCTTGATGTTATATTTGCAAAGGCCAAGCTTGCATATAAAATGAAAGCTTTTCCGCCTCAGGTTAATGACCATGGCAAAATTGAATTGCGCAACGCCAGACATCCCTTGATCGATAGCAAAAAGGTCGTGCCGGTTTCATTACGCCTTGGCTCTGATTTTGATACCATGATCATCACAGGCCCCAACACCGGCGGCAAGACGGTAACACTGAAGACCATTGGCTTGCTGACGCTTATGGCGGAGTGCGGTTTGCATATTCCTGCCGGCGATGGCAGTTGTATTTCTGTGTTTTATCATATTTTGGCAGATATTGGCGATGAACAATCCATTGCCCAAAGTTTGTCTACATTCTCCAGCCATATGCGCACCATTGTTGAGATCGTGACCCAATGTGATAATCGTACGCTTGTTTTATTTGATGAGTTGGGCGCGGGTACAGATCCTGCAGAGGGCGCAGCTTTGGCCATTTCCTTGATCGAATTTTGCAGAAAGGCCGGATGCCATGTCGCAGCAACCACCCATTATGCGGAATTAAAGCTATATGCGATGCGCACTGTCGGTGTCATCAATGCATCCTGTGAATTTGATGTACAGACCTTGCAGCCAACTTATAAGCTGTTGATCGCCATTCCGGGAAAGTCCAACGCCTTTGCAATTTCCAGAAGATTGGGGCTGTCGGAAAGCATATTGAAAGAAGCAGAGGCTCTTGTTGACCAAAAGGACAAAGATTTTGAAGATGTGCTGAGTCAACTCAACGAGCAACGCAGACAAATGGAAATTGCCCGACAGGAGGCCGAAAAGCTCAGAAGAGAAACCCTGGAGATGAAATCCCAGAGCGAAGCTTATTCTCAGCAGTTGGAAAACGAGCGGGAAAAGGCATTGGAAAGTGCTCGAGCAGAGGCAAGAGCGATTATTGATGAAGCCCGTCGAACTGCAAATGCTGCCACAGATGAAATTAAGGCGCTGAAAAAGCAGCTTACAGAAAATGTAAATACGGAAGGGATCAATCAGAGGCAGGTTGAAATGCGTCGCAGTCTTAACGAAGCGGAACAGAAACTGCGCGCTGAACAGAAGCAAGTGCATCGTCCCCAACCTTCTCGGGAAATTTTGATTGGTGATACAGTTGAACTATTGAAACTTGGCACAAAGGCCAGTGTGATCGCTGTCAATAAAGATGGCACTTATCAGCTCCAAGCAGGAATTCTAAAACTTAATGCCAAGAGGGAAGAGATATACCTGCTGGAAAATGAAAATCCTTATGAACAAAAGGGTGGGCGTCCAGCCCATTCCGGTCGTCAAATGAAGGTTGCTGCAATGGCTTCTGAAATTGACTTGCGGGGTATGGATTCTGTGGAGGCGATCTGCGTTCTTGACCGCTATTTGGATGAGGCGATGCGTAGTAATATTCCGTCTGTTCGTATTATTCACGGCAAAGGCACAGGTGCATTGCGCTCTGCAGTACAGCAATCTTTAAAAAAGAACAAATTTATTAAAAAGTTCCGTTTAGGCCTGTATGGAGAGGGTGAAGACGGAGTTACCATTGCTGAATTTTAAATGATTCACAATTTTATCCTAAGGTAAATTATGAAAATTGGTTGACTTTTTTTGTAGATTTGTTATCATGTATACATAACGCATGCATGCCAATTGTGCGTTAAGAGGGAGAGTTAAATTATGGTCAGTAAAGATGTGGTTGTCCGTTGCGAATCCGGTTTGCATAATAGACAGGCTACATATTTTGTGCAAAAAGCAAATGAGTTTGATTGTGGCATCTGGATCGAATCCGGTAGCCGAAAGATGAATGCAAAAAGCTTGCTGGGAATCATGTCTTTAGGGATTGTGACTGGCGCAACAGTAACATTGTCTGCTGAAGGGACCAATGCAGATGTTGCACTTGATGCATTGGAAGAACTTCTGCAGAAGGACGTGTATTAATTTATTGTTTCGCCTCAATGCCAGCGGACGCCAGCATTGAGGCGATTTCTTTGGAGTGGGCCATCATGTGTTTTGAGGAATTAAAGGAGAAAGCGCTTTCTTTGCCGCTAAGACCTGGTGTGTATTTGATGAAGGATAAAGATGATCGGGTTATCTATGTAGGCAAAGCAAAAAAACTGAAGAACCGTGTGAGTCAGTATTTCCAAGATACAGCTTCTCATAACACAAAAACAAGATTAATGGTTAGTAAGATCGACCACTTTGATGTTATTGTAGCAGCAACAGAATTTGAGGCGCTGGTGTTGGAATGCAATCTGATCAAGCGTCATATGCCTAAGTATAATATATTGCTTAAGGATGATAAGGGATATCCTTATTTGCGCCTGGATATGCGTGAAGCATATCCAGAGATTTCCATGGTGAGTAAAATATCTGACGATGGCGCGAGTTATTACGGTCCATTTGGCAGCCGTCATGTAACCGCAGGATTGTTAGAGGCAATCCGTTTGGCGTTTTTGCTGCCAAATTGCAGCAAAAAATTTCCCAGGGATATTGGCAGTAACCGCCCTTGCCTAAATTATCACATGAATCATTGCTCCGGCTGGTGTCGGGGAACGCCGGATAAAGCGGCGTACCGTAATCAGATGGAACAGGTGAAACAATTGCTCTCCGGTAATTTTAAGGCTGTTGCTGATGATATTCGGCAACAAATGCTTGCGGCAGCGGATAAAATGCAATTTGAACTGGCTGCGAACTTAAGAAATCGACTGAACGCTATCGAGACACTGGGACAGAAACAGTTGGTTGTTGCAGGGTCGCAGGCAGATCTGGATGTGATTGGTTATGCTCAAACAGAGTTAAAAGCGTGTTTCACAGTGTTGCATTTTCAGGGTGGGAATCTTCTGGACAAGGATTATGAGGTGTTTTCTATACCGGAGTCCGCAGAGCAGGCAGTTTCTGCGCTTTTGAAGCAGTACTATCTATCCAGAGGCATTGCACCAAAGGTTGTATTTTTGCCCTTTGAAACTGAGGATATGTCACTGTTTTCACAGTTAATGGAAGAAAAGTCCGGGCGTAAAACAAGATTTAAAGTGCCCCAGCGTGGCGATAATGTACGCTTGGTGGACCTTGCTGTAAAGAATGCGGCTGAAGAAGCAGAGCGTGTTACCGATAAAGTAGAACGAACGAACGCAACTCTTACGCTCCTTGGAAAAATGTTGGCAATTCCTGTCCCGAAACGTATAGAATCTTATGATATTTCCAACCTATATGGAACAGATATCGTTGCAAGTATGGTTGTCTTTCAAGACGGCAAGCCACGGCGCAGTGACTATAAGCGTTTTAAGGTTGAAGGCATGGTTCAAGCGGACGACTATGGTTCTATGAGACAGGTTTTACAGCGAAGATTTTCGCATTATATTGCTGGCGACTCCGGTTTTGACACCACGCCTGATTTGCTGCTTATTGACGGAGGCGTAAATCACGCGAACATCGCGGTTGATGTACTGCAGGAGTGTGGTCTTAATTTCCCTGTTTTTGGTATGGTAAAGGACGATCGTCACCGTACCCGCGCTCTGGTTTCGCCGGATGGAAAGGAAATCCGCATAGATACGCAACAGTCTGTTTTTACGCTGATTGGCAATATTCAAGAGGAAACCCACAGATTTGCCATCACCTATCACAGAAAACTGCGCAGTAAGCGTCTGCGGTATTCGGAATTGGATACTATCCCAGGTATTGGGCCGAAACGCAAGCAACAACTTTTAAAAACATTTGGTTCGATTGCAGCCATGCGTAAAGCATCTATCACAGAGCTGGAGCGTCTGCTCCCAACAAATGTAGCTGGCCAGCTTTATAAACACTTTCATGATGAAACAGAAGGGGAGGGGACTGTATGCGAGTGATTTCCGGAAAGGCCAGAGGTATCGTTTTAAAAACACCTAACGGCATGGAAACCAGACCGACTGCAGACAGAGTGAAAGAAGCGCTGTTTAGTATTCTGCAATTTGAATTGCCGGGAAAATCTGTATTAGATTTATTCGGTGGAACCGGACAGTTAGGCATTGAAGCGCTTAGTAGAGAGGCGAAATCAGCCGTGTTTGTTGATGAACGGGAAGATGCATGCCGTTTAATTCGGGAAAATTTAAAACGCACAAAATTTGATAGTAATGCGAAAGTGATCCGGTCTGATTATCTAGCATTTTTAAAATCTACAAAAGATAAATTCGATATTATTCTTCTTGATCCGCCATATGCAGAGGTTTATTTGGAAAATTCGTTAAAAATGATAACAGAAATTGACATTTTGCAATCTGGTGGTATAATAGTCACAGAACGTCCTTTAGGAAAGGAACTTCCGTGGTCGTTTTCGGGGTATACCCGCTCTAAAGACTACAAATACGGAAAGACACTTTTGACTCTTTATAGAAAAGACTAAGAGAAGGAATTCTATGAAAATTGCCATTTATCCCGGAAGCTTTGATCCTGTTACAAGCGGACATTTAAACATAATCCGTCGCGCGGCGAATATATTTGACCGGTTAATTGTTTGTGTTATGGTCAATTCCGGAAAGCATCCCATGTTTTCCAGCGAGGAACGTGTTCGATTGATTCAACAGGTGGTCAAGGATATCCCTAATGTGGAAGTTGATGCTTCTGAAGAACTTTTAGCAGAGTATGCAAAACGAAAAGGCAGCTGCGTGATCGTCAAGGGTCTTCGTGCCGGTTCGGACTTTGAAAACGAGTTCCAAATGGCTTTGATCAATCATAAAATCAACCCCAAACTGGATACAATGTTCCTGACAGCGGAACATCAGTATATGTATCTAAGCTCCAGTACGGTAAAAGAGTTAGGCAATTATGATGTTGATTTGTCTGATTTTTTACCTGAACAAATCATTCCAGAATTTAAACAGCGGATTGCTGATATACGTCAAGGAGGAAACAGAAAATGAACGAGCAAAACATCGAAGATATTATTTCCGCATTGTATGATATGGTGCAGGATGCCAGAGCACTCCCTTTGGGTGCAGATAAGTGCATTCTGGAGCGTGACAAGGTGCTGGACATGCTGGATGAGATCATTGCTCAGCTGCCTGTGGAATTAAAACAGGCTCGTACCATTGTGGAATCTCGCAATGAACTGATTGGCCAGGCACGGCGCGAGGCTGAGGGTTTGATTCGTCAGGCACAGGAGCAGGCAGATAAAATGGTCGCTGAAGAGGCTATTTATCAGGAAGCAAAGCGTCAATGTCAGGAAATGGTTGCAAACACACAAAATCGCATGGCAGAGTTGCGGAAGGCAAGCAACGACTACATGGATGATGCACTCCGTCGTACCGAAGAGGCGATTGCGCTGTCTCTGGATGATGTTCGGGATACCCGAACTAAGTTTAAGGCGCTGGTAGATGCACAAGAAAAGAAGGCTGCAACTGCTGCCCTGGAAACTGAGATCTAAAATAGAGAAACAGCTCAAAATTGATTTTTTGAGCTGTTTTTTTAAAATATGGAGGAATGAATATGACTTACCTTGATCGTTATGCGTTTTGGTGCAATGCAGGTCTTCCGGAATCTGTACAACAAGAATTGAAGGGAATTGCAAACAACGAAGAGGAATTAAAAGGCAGATTTGGCAGTGATCTTCAGTTTGGTACAGCAGGTATGCGTGGTATCATGGGAATGGGTAGTAATCGTCTGAACCGTTATACTGTGCGTCGTGCGGCCCAGGGTATGGCTGCGTGGCTTACTACCACAGATCTACCTCAGAGAGCTGCCATTGGCTACGATTCCAGACACAATTCCCAATTGTTCGCTGAAGTTTGCGCAGTGGCCTTCGCAGAGGCTGGTGTGGAAACGTATTTGTTCGATCGGTTGGCGCCTACACCCATGCTTTCGTATGCTGTGCGGGCCCTGGGTTGCGGTTGTGGTATTGTTGTTTCCGCTAGCCACAATGCCGGCATTTATAACGGCGTTAAGTGTTACGGTCCTGATGGCTGCCAAATGACCGATGAACCTGCAGCGATTGTGACAGAAAACATTGCAAAAATTCCTTACTTTGTTCCGGAAAGCAAGTCCTTTAAGGACTTTATGCAGGAAGGGATCATTCACTATATTGACCAACAGCTGTGGGAAAATTACTATACCACTGTCCTGGCTGAGGCTGTGAATCCGGAGTTGATTGCTAAATCTGATCTTCAGATCGTTTATACACCGCTTTGCGGTGCAGGCAATGAACCTGTTCGGGAAGTCTTGGGAAGATTAGGGGTCAATATTCATGTTGTGAGCTGCCAGGAGCTTCCTGATGGCGATTTTAAAACTTGTGAATATCCGAACCCGGAAACAGATGCTGCGCTGAATGAGAGCTACAAGGTGGCTCGAAATGTGTCTTGCGATGTTGTTTTGGGAACAGACCCGGATTGTGACCGTGTTGCCATTGCCATCCCTTGTGAAAGCGGATTCCGCAAACTGTCCGGAAATGAACTGGGCTGCATGTTGATGGATTATGTTTTGAAGGCTCGCACTGCGCTTGGCAATATCCCGGAAAATGCTATTGTGGTCCGCAGCATTGTATCCTCTCCCTTAGCTGACAGAATTGCAGAGAACTATCATGTAAATATGCTTACTGTTCTCACAGGTTTTAAGTACATTGGCGGCGAAATTCTGAAATTGGAGAATCAAGGCCAGGCAAATCGCTTCCTGTTTGGTTATGAGGAAAGCTGTGGCTACCTAAAGGGTACATATGCCCGGGATAAGGATGCTGTGCTTGCTTCTATGCTGGTTTGTGAAATGGCTGCCCAGTATAAGCTTCAGGGAAAGAGTATTCTCGATGCACTGGAAGAACTTTATGAAACCTATGGTAATTATCTGTCCTATGTTCAGAGTGTTGAGTTAACCGGTTCTGATGCTATGGAAAAGGCAGCAAAGATGATGTCTGACCTGCGGGAAAATGCACCTAAGGCCATTGGTGGTGCAACTGTAACTCAGGTTCGTGATTATAAATCCAGCGTTGCCAAGGATTTGGTTTCCGGTGAAACAACCGCCATTAACCTGCCTTCTTCCAATGTGCTTGAGTTTATTCTAGGAGAGAGCGGAAGCGTGATTGTACGCCCCTCCGGAACTGAACCGAAGGTCAAATTCTACTATACTGCTGTAGGAAATACCCGGGGTGCTGCACAAGGGCTTCTGGATGCGATGATTGCGCAAATGTCCGTATAATTTATTACATATGTCGGTACCCAGGACTTAGATATTCTAAGTCCTGGGTATTATTTTTTGCTCGTCCGCATACAGTGGAACAAAGGGGAGGGGAGACTATGAAAACAAAAAGCGGTTTGCCACTAAGTAAATGGCTATGGATGCTTGGGATTTACCTTGGCAGCTGTGTTATCGGCCTTATCATATGTTCGGCACTTGTAAACGGAGGTGACATCAACCTAAACGGATGTAAGATAGCTGTTGCGTGTGTGGTATTTTTAAGTGGGATTTTAATAGGGCTTCTGGCAAAAGGACTTCCGATACTGGGAATAGGAGTGCCGACAGGTATTATGATCCTGCTAAATACAGCCTGCGGAATATTGGTGTTTTCTGGAATAGGGGATGGATTTCTTCTTCAGAACGGTGCTTTGATCCTTGGTAGTTTGCTTGGTTTTTGGATCATAAATAGAGGCGGACGTACACCAAAAGGGAAACGCAGAAGAAAACGTTCTGGTTAAGTTGTACAAACTCACCAAAAGAGGTAAATATCATTTACCTCTTTTGATGAAAATGAAATTTTCCTTGCAAAACTATATTTAGTGCACGCAAAACAGCGAAAGCCCCCATATCTTGAAATATTCATTCAATATTCAGTTCGTGGTTCAAATTGTTAACATAACAATGTTTACATAAAATTTGACATAATACACAAAAATCGTAATAATATCCAAAATTGCTTGCTTTTATCCACTCTTTGGTGTATAGTATTCGTGCAATATGTTTATTTCACTATATTGCACGAGTATGTTATGTCGATGGTAGACCGCCTGAGGGGATACAGTTAAAGAGGTGTCTACTATGCAAAAGCATAAACATTATTCCAAATATTCGCATATTCGTTTCAAGATCCTGGTATCATTTTGTTGGGTTTTGGGACTTTTTCTAGGCCTGTATCTCGCAATTTGTTTGCCTGAAGCTTCTTATTCATTGGTGCGCACACTGGTGCACAGTCGTGTGTCGACCGTCGGCCTTTTTATTAACCTTTTTCTGCCAATTATCTTATCTGCCATCGCATGGAAGCTAAGGATTTCTGCGTTATATTTATTGCTTGCTTTTATCAAGGCAATCGGTTACAGTTTTTGCTTTTGTGCGATTACATGTATTTTCCAGGGAGCTGGATGGCTTCTGCGTTGGCTTTTTGTTTTTTCTGATACTTTTATTTCCGCTTTGTTGCTGTGGTTTTGGTTCCGTAATGTGACACCACAAAATAAGCGCGGAGCGAGGGATATAAGTATTTGTTGTGTTCTGGCATTTTTCATTTTCTTGGCTGAAATTTGCTATGTAATACCATTTTCCCAGAGATTATTTTAATGTTAGCAGAGAAGGGTTCGTTATTCATGTTGGATCTGATTCGTGCCTATGAGAATTACCTTTCAAAGGTAAAGCAGGCATCCGATAACACAATAGCTTCCTACATGCGTGACATTCGCCAGTATGCCGGTTGGTTGCAGGCAGAATGCAATGTAGATGTTATTGATGCACAACAACTGAATATTAGCCAGTATTTTGCCCATCTGAACGAGATAGGGAAGTCCGGTACAACCATCTCCCGTAATTTAGCAAGTCTGAAGAATTTTTATTCCTATCTGGTATCCTCCGGGTTTTTGGAGAGCAGTCCTGTTCGCGATATCAAGGTCAGTCGTGGAGAGAAAAAACTACCCCAGATTTTAACTGGACGAGAGATCGAACTGCTTCTAGCGCAACCCACCTGCGTAGATGCGAAAGGATTCCGTGACAAGGCAATGCTGGAGGTTATGTACGCCACCGGTATTCGCGTAACAGAATTGATCGATCTGGATATTGATGATGTGAATCTGGAGCAGGGAATCATTAAATGCAATCGCAGCAAGAAATCCCGCAGTATTCCGCTGTATCCAGCTGCACTAAAGGCTTTGGCTGTGTATGTCAAAGAAATTCGCAGTTCTATGGTTTCAGATCCAGATGAGCGCGCATTATTTGTAAATATAGGCGGTGTTCGTATGAGCCGCCAAGGATTCTGGAAGATATTAAAACATTATCAAGCCAATGCCCATATCGAAAAAGAAATTACCCCCCATACATTACGGCATAGCTTTGCTGTACACCTTTTGGAGAATGGTGCAGATTTAGGCTCTGTACAGGAACTTATGGGTCATAGCGATATTTCTTCTACACAGTTGTATACGCAAATGGTCAATCAAAAATTAAAATCTGTATATGAAAAATGTCACCCAAAAGCATAAAAAGGTCTATCGACGGTTACATCGATAGACCTTTTCTAATTGATTTAAGTAGGGTAGGGGGGTTACAGACCGGTCATAGCAGCCAAAGCATCGACTTCAATATCCAGAATCCCACGACGCATAAGCAGACCTTCCTGGATATCTACATCGGTAAAACTGCCGTTTCGGGTGCAAATAACGCGATTATTTTTTCCTGCCAGCAACATCTCTACGGCAAGATAACCCATTTTTGTGGCATTGACACGATCTCTGCCGGTAGGGCAGCCGCCTCTTTGAATATGACCAAGAACGGTCACACGAGGATCCAAATCCGTTGCAGTTTTAATTTTAGTCGCAATCTCCGATGCAGAACCTGCGCCCTCAGCCACCACGATCATGTAGTGAGTAAATCCGTTCAGTCTGGCTTTACGGATTTTTTCAATAACATCTTGCTCGAAATCGATTTTCTTTTCGGGAACAAGCACCGCTGTTGCACCAATCGCCAGACCTACATACATTGCTAAGTATCCTGCGTTGTGGCCCATAACTTCCACAACAGAGCAGCGTTCATGGGATTGCATTGTATCGCGTAGTTTATCGATACATTCAATGGCTGTATTGGCCGCAGTGTCAAAACCAATAGAATAGTTTGTACAACAGATATCGTTATCTATGGTCGCAGGGATACAAATGACATTGATCCCGTGCTTAGAAAGGGCTGCAGCGCCGCGGAAAGTACCATCGCCGCCAATTGCCACAATACCATCCAATCCTAAGAACTTACATGTTGAGGCAGCCTTACGCTGACCTTCTTCCGTCATAAATTCCTTGCTACGGGCTGTATACAGAATTGTGCCGCCGCGATTAATAATATGGGCAACATTTTTCTCATCCAGTCGAATGACATCACCGGCAATTAATCCGTTATAACCACGGCGAATGCCATAACATTCAATACCGTGATACATCGCAGTACGCACAACAGCGCGAACGCAAGGGTTCATACCGGGAGCGTCTCCACCGCTGGTTAACACACCAATTCGTTTAATAGCCATTTAAAACCCTCCTAAATATTCATAGCTATATTGTAAGGTTTAATTGTTAAAAAGTAAAGGAGAATTCGACCAAATATCACAAAATGAGGTTCATATTGCAGGAGAGATGGAGCGAGTGCATATTTCTTTAGAAACGAATGATATGCCATGTTAAAGAGAATGAACGCAACAAAATAAAAATTTTGTTGCGTTCGCAGTGGATTTGTGATATAATATCAACATAAAGGAATGCAAGCACCTAATTAGGAGGTTCTACTATGCAACGATACCATGATTGCCCGCAAATATTGAAAGACTTTCTTACCTATCATGAAACTATTAAAGGACAATCTCAAAAAACAATTTCTGAATACTATTTAGATCTACGGATGTTTCTACGCTTTATATTGTTGATGCGTAACGATATGCCGATCCATACAGATATCGACAGTATTCCTATAAAACAAATTGATTTAGAATTTATTCGCAGTATCACGCCTTCAGATATCTACGATTTTCTGTCCTACCTTGCCAATGATCGTGCCATCAATCCAGACTCCGGTTCAGTTGAGTACGGCATTTCTGCTTCTGCTCGCGCAAGAAAGTTATCTGCTATAAAATCCTTTTATAAGTACTTAACTGTACGTACCAAGCAATTAGCTGAAAACCCAGTAGCAGAAATGGAATATCCTAAGCTTCGCAAAAGTCTGCCAAAGTATCTTACATTTGAGCAGTCAGCGGCATTGTTACAAGCAGTATCCGGTGCTAACGAAAAACGGGATTATGCAATACTAATGCTGTTTTTAAACTGCGGGATTCGCCGCAGTGAGCTAGTTGGATTAAACCTCACAGATGTATATGAGGACAGAATCCGCGTTGTTGGCAAAGGCAATAAGGAACGTTTCGTCTACTTTGGTTCTGCATGTCGGAAAGCAATCGATGCGTACCTCCCCGAACGCAACAAAAAAGTATTAAGTGACAATCGCGCGTTGTTTGGTTCCCGCGACAGCAACCGCATTAGCGTAACCGCCGTCCATCGGCTGGTAAAAAAAGCGCTTTTACAAGCCGGTCTTGACAGTACCCAATTTTCAGCCCATAAACTGCGTCATACCGCTGCTACCATGATGCTCTCTGGCGGCGTGGATGTAAAAACCGTCCAAGAGGTTTTGGGACATGAAAATTTAAACACAACGCAGATATATACCCATATTGAAAATACAGAATTGAAAGTTGCAGCAGAAGCAAATCCTATCTCTAAGCTTGATTTTACTGAGGAAGCAGAAGAAATATAACTCCCCTCCCCTCTTTTTTCTATGAAATTAAAGAAATTTTATATAAAAACCCACAAATCCAATTAGAATTTGTGGGTTTTTAAAACTTATTTTCCGGTAGAACCAAATCCGCCTGCTGCTCTGTCGGTATCCGAAAGATTTTCTACGATCTGATATCCTGGGGTTAAGACCGGTGTAATGACCAATTGCGCAATTCGCTCACCGTGGGTAATGACTTGTTCTTGGCTGCCATGATTGTGCAATACAACAATAAATTCACCACGATAATCACTGTCAATAACACCTACTTTATTGGCAGGCGCAAGGCCGCGCTTACAAGCCAGGCCGCTGCGGGCATAAATCAGACCGGCATATCCTTTGGGAATCTCCATCGCAAGACCCGTAGGAATAAAGGCAGAGGCGCCGGGAGCGATGGTTACAGATCTGTCCAGGCAAGCATACAAATCCGCACCTGCTGCCTCTGGAGAGCCATAGGTGGGCAGAAATGCATGTTCTTTCAGTTTCTTGACGTTTACATTCATTATTTCATACCTCTTTCATTTCCTTGCCAATCTTGCCAGAGAACAATTTGATTGGATGCGATCGACCTTTTTACATCAATGATTCTCTGGTTGGAAGAACCGCGAAAACGCAGAGATAGATCCTTCTCTTCCAGAACAAATCTTCCGTCTACAAGAATATCCAAATAGCTTATAATTTCAGCTGTGATTTCTGCAGGGCCTAAGTTTCCTGGCAAAATATCTTTATCAAATAAGTAACCGGAGAAAGCCCAAATAGATTTCTGGGGATATGTTTTCTTGACTGCACGCAACAGCTTAACCAATTCTTTTTGATTCTCTGGTTCAAAAGGTTCGCCACCCAGAAGGGTCAATCCTTGGATATGCGCCGGAGCTAGCATGTCTAGAATCGAAGAGATCGTATCCTCTGTAAAGGGTTCGCCGTAATTAAAATCCCAGGCGATTTCGTTAAAACAACCCTTACAACGATGGCGACATCCGGACACAAACAGGCTTACTCGCACACCAGGGCCATTGGCAATATCACAATTTTTTATAGTGGCATAATTCATTGTTGCCCCTCCAAATGGGTAGATAGAAAATGCTTCAACATTTGTATGTATTGATCTTGTTGATGCAGAAAACTAACTCCATGCCCGGCGTTTTCTGCTAATAGTAAATACTTTTTTGATGTACAGGCATCATAAGCGGCCTGCGACATTTCGCAGGGTACGAAATCATCCCCAGTGCCATGGATTAAGAACACCGGCAAACGGCTCTTTGACAAGGATTTTCTGGTATCTTCTTGATTCAACGAAAAACGCGCTAAACACCTGCAGAACAACCCTGTGGCCCAGATAAACAATTGCGGCGGTAAATACACAGTCTCATAAAAAACCTTAGATAGAATCTCTTGCGGTGTTGTAAAACCGCAGTCAGCAATAATACCCCGTACATTTTCAGGAAGATTTTTATCTGCAAGGTAAAGCATGGTGGACGCGCCCATAGAAAGACCGCTAAGAATCATTGGAAAGATACCAAATACCTGGTTGTGATAAGCGAGCCAATCTTCCATGTCTTTGCTCTCTTTGACACCAAAGGTAATATACTTCCCTTCACTTTCTCCATGGCAGCGCTGCTCTGGAATCAAAAGATTCATTCCCATGCTATGGTATAATTCTAACACCATACCGAAGTCCACGAGCATTGTACTGCGATAACCATGAGCTAAAAGCATCGTACCCTTAGGGTCTTCTGCCGGTATCCAAAGACCATGAAGCACTAGCCCTTCCCTATTCGTCATGTAGATATCCTTGGCGTTATGTTTCCGAAGCCAGTGATCCGATTGCAATATCAAATCACAATACTTTGCATAGTTTGTCTTTTGCATCTGCTTTGTATCCAGCCATGGAAGATCTTTCTTTTTTCCACAGGCAGTAAAGAAAACATATGCACCCACCGAAAAAACAAGGACAAAAAGTCCCAGTATGATCCATATAATAATCATATTGCGTCCTTTTTACCTATTTTTGCAAGAAAACGGAAGCTTAAGGGCCAAACGATTCCTGCTACCGTAACCATAAGGAAATAACGGATACTACGGCCGACTAACTCACCAAAGAACATGTTCAACGGCGATTTTAAGCCAGCCTTAATTGCTAGAATCAAAACAAAACCCAGCAACACCTTTAAAAAATTACCCACAGGTGTAGCTTCTGTTGAAAAACGAAGCCAGCGTTCATCTACAATATAAACAGTAACCATTCCGGTAACGGCGCCTATCAAGGTATATCCGTTTTGGATACCGGATGCCAAATTCCCCGCATCCACATCCGCTGGAAAGGGATATAAATGCACAAAGCAAAGATACCCCACAGCAGCAATCACCATAAATCCCATGATCCACGGCGCTCTCTTGGAAAAGTTTGTTATAAAAACAGGTCTTAATGCGATGACTAAAATCACAGATAGAAGCGCAGCAACTGACACATCCAAGGGTGTATGAACGCCTAAATATAATCTAGATATGGGCACGGCAATGGCTGCTAAGATACACAAAACCTGTATCCAACGCTTATGGACACTGTATGCTAAACTTCCATAGGTGCAAACTGCAGCCTGGGAATGACCGCTGGGAAAGCTATAGTCCCCTGCATGGGTTTTAGCGCCATCCACAACAGTAAAGTTGCTGTCTTGCACCCAAGGACGCGGAATCCGGAACCAAAGTTTCATAAATTGACTGGCGAGAATACCGATAAATCCTACAGACATCATATAATAGCCTTTATATTTATCGACACACCAGAACATCACCATCGCCAGAATCAGAAAGATGGTTTCTTCACCTAGTTTGGTAATCAGCAACACAATAGTATCTAATACAGGATTTCGGATACTCTCAAAGAAATACAATACTTCCAATGCATTTCCTCCTTGCTCAATGATTTCATATTATACTAAGGATTTGATAAAATGTAAAGAAGCTTAGGTTCACCCACAGGTATTATGTTGCAATTTTTTGCAATCAGTTTATAATATAGATATTACCGCGAAATGAGGAAATACTATGTTTTCAAATGATTTAAGATGTATTTACAAAAGAAACCAACTTGCCAATGTGATATGTCAACTGCGATTTCCGGACATACTATCTATAAACCATTTAGAACCTGCTGAGTTTCAAGAGGCGATTCGCGCAGACTTCCCTATCTATTCTGCTAAGCACGAAGGACAGCCGAATACCGTCAACTATCATTTTTCCACTGTGGATGGTATATGGCAAGTGAATCTCACAAGTAAATTCATCTCTCTTTCCTGCTCTAAATACACATGTTGGGAGGAGTTTGCAAAACGTTTGGATACGCCCCTGGCAGCGTTTATTAAAATCTATAAACCTGCCTGTTTTCAGCGCATTGGTTTGCGGTATATTAATATAATCTCTAAGAAGGCATTGGAATTGGAGGATGTCCCATTCCGCGCTATGTTTGCGCAGCAATATCTGGGGATGCTTGCCTTGGAGGATGTTCAAGAAAGCGCACTCAACCGTTGCAGCTTAGATACTGAAATAGCAATTCCTGGTGGCTGTCAAGCAAAAATCCATGCCGGCATCGGGCGGGTGAATCATAATGGCGTAGCAGATGAAGAAATCAAGTATATTTTTGACCAGGATCTGTTTATGACTGGGAATATCCCTGTCAACTACTCTGCCGGTGCTCTACAGACACTACACAGTCAAGCATATCCGATTTTCCGCGGCGCAATTACCTCTCTACTTCATAATGCAATGGAACCTGAAAGTAATTAAACAGGAGGTCTTTTATGCCCTATTTTTATGGTTTTGACTGGACTTATCTGGTTCTAGTCCTGCCTTGTGTAATTTTGTCAATTTGGGCAAGCACAAGAGTAAATAGCACATTTAAAAAATACGCAAAACAGCTGTCCAGACGGGGTATTACCGGAGAGGAAGCAGCCAAACGGGTTCTACACAGTCATGGTGTCACCAACGTTACAATCACACATGTATCCGGCAACCTGACAGATCACTATGATCCCCGTAGTAACGTTATCCGACTCTCTGACAGCGTATATAACAGCACCTCAACCGCTGCCATTGGTGTTGCCTGCCATGAAGCAGGTCACGCAGTCCAATATGCGAAAGATTATGGTCCCATTAAATTGCGTGCTGCAATTATTCCCATAACAAATTTCGGTTCCCGCCTGGCAATGCCCTTGATTTTGATCGGCATGCTGCTTTCTGCATTTGGAAATTATTCCTATGGATTGGTTTATTTAGGAATCGCTTGCTTTGCCCTATCCCTTGTCTTTCAGCTTATCACCCTGCCTGTTGAGTTTAATGCCAGCCGTCGTGCCTTGGAGACCATTCAGAGCCAAGATCTGCTCACAAAAGAAGAACAATATGGCGCCAGAAAAACCCTACAGGCAGCCGCTATGACCTATGTGGCAGCGACTGCTCTGGCCCTTGTGCAGCTTCTGCGTTTGATTATGATATTTGGCGGTGGACGCCGCAATCGGAATTAAAAAATACCGCCCCGGTCTTGACAATCGGGGCGGATATGTTTATACTTTCATAAGTATGAAAAATATGAAAAATAGGAAAGCGAGAATATCATGGCAGGAGGAAAACATGTGCTTGGCAAATCAAAAAGCCGTCGGGTTTTTGGTACTGCCAAGGTTGGCGACCGTGGACAAATTGTGATCCCAAAGGAAGCCCGTGAGCTGTTCCACATTCGCCCCGGAGATACATTATTGATTTTGGGCGAAGAGGAAACCGGTTTGATCGTTTCCAGACCGGAAGTGCTCAGTGATATAGCCAATCAAATTTTTGAAACAGTGAGAGAGGAAAAATAATGGAAGAACTTAAGAATCTTTACAGCACCATGGGGATCTCCCCTGCTGTATATGAATATGGCGAAAAAGCAATCGAGAAGCTGACTGAACGTTTTCACGAAATCGACAAAATTGCCGAACATAATCAGGCCAAGGTTTTGTCTGCTATGCAAAAGAATCGGGTGTCTGCTGCTTGCTTTGCTGCAACTACAGGCTATGGCTATGATGATGTAGGCAGAGATAATTTAGAGAGAGTATACGCAGATGTTTTTCATACCGAAGCTGCCTTGGTGCGTCCCCAGATCACCTGCGGCACGCATGCTTTGACCGTTGCGCTCAGCGCAAATCTACTTCCAGGGGATGAGTTGCTCTCTCCTGTTGGTCTACCCTATGATACCTTACAAGAGGTCATCGGCATCCGCCAAAGTCCTTGCTCTTTAAAAGAATATGGAGTATCCTACCGCCAGGTAGATCTACTTGAGGACGGCACATTCGACTACAAAAATATTCGTAAAGCAATCAACGAAAAGACAAAACTGATCACCATTCAACGCTCCAAGGGTTATGCAACACGCCCCACCTTCTCTGTGAAGCAAATCGGAGAATTGATTGCTTTTGTAAAAGAAATCAAACCCGATGTGATCTGCATGGTAGATAACTGTTATGGCGAATTTGTAGAAACCATCGAGCCTTCTGATGTAGGCGCAGACATGGTAGTGGGTTCTTTGATCAAAAATCCCGGTGGCGGTCTTGCTCCCATTGGCGGCTATATTTGCGGCACAAACGAATGTGTGCAGCGTTGTGCATATCGCCTCTCTGCTCCCGGCCTGGGCCAGGAAGTTGGCGCAAATTTAGGTTTAATGACCTCCTTGTACCAAGGATTCTTCCTGGCGCCCACTGTAGTGGCCAGCGCAGAAAAGGGCGCAATTTTTGCAGCAAATCTGTATGAGCCTTTGGGTTTCCGTTGCGTACCTAACGCTACAGAGAGCCGACACGATATTATTCAAGCGGTGGAACTTAAGAGTGAAGAAGGCATGATTGCATTTTGTAAGGGAATTCAGGCAGCTGCCCCTGTAGATGCATTTGCAACCCCCTTGCCCTGGGATATGCCGGGTTATAACGACAAGGTAATCATGGCTGCCGGCGCGTTCATCCAAGGTTCGTCCATAGAGCTT
This sequence comes from Faecousia sp., assembly GCA_045661025.1. Taxonomy (GTDB): domain Bacteria; phylum Bacillota; class Clostridia; order Oscillospirales; family Oscillospiraceae; genus Faecousia. The sequence continues at coordinate 18,628 of JAZREX010000040.1, forward strand.
TCTGCAGACGGTCCGATCCGCCCTCCCTACGCAGTATATTTCCAGGGTGGTTTGACTTGGCAGCATGCAAAGGTTGGTATTTTGATGAGTCTGCAGAAAATGGTAGAAGCAGACTTAGTAAAATTATAAGGAGAGAGAAATATGAGTTGGTTTTGGTTTTCAATCATAGCACTTCTGTGTTGGTCAGGTTCTGATTTCTTTTCCAAGATCGGTTGCCGCGATCCCAAAGATAAGTACAGCCAATTTAAGATGGTTATGGCTGTGGGCGTTATCATGGGTATCCACGCAGCATATGAAATATTTGTTGGCGGTGTTGATATCTCTTGGAATGTTATTTGGACATACTTGCCAGTTTCGCTACTGTACATTGGTTCTATGACCCTGGGTTATGTGGGATTGCGGTATATTGAACTGTCCATCTCCTCCCCTATCTGTAATGCATCCGGCGCTCTGGTTGCTATTATTGCAATCATCAGCGGGACTGCAGAGGCTATGGAAGTACCCCAATATGTGGCCATTGCACTAGCCTGCGCCGGTGTCATTGGACTTGGCTTTGTGGAAGCTAACGAGGATGAAGATCTGCGTGCAAAACGCCAGGAAGCATCCAATTACAAATATGCAAAGAGTTGGCTGGCCTTGGCACTGCCCATTGCTTATTGCCTGTTGGACGCTGCCGGCACATTTGCAGATGACTTAGTGCTGGAAACATTAAATGAGGATTCTGCCAATGTTGCGTATGAATTGACATTCCTGGCAGCTGGCGTAGTTTCTTTCATTTACACCTGCATCATCAAGAAACAAAAGTTGATTGTAAAAATGGAAGCTCCCAAATATGTAGGCGCGATTTTTGAAACGATTGGTCAGTTCGCATATATTATGGCGCTGGCATCCGGCGAGGCTGCCCTGGCCGCTCCCATCATCGCCTCTTACTGCATGGCCTCTGTCCTTTGGAGTCGCCTGTTCTTAAAAGAAAAGCTCAGCTGGAAGCATTACGCCTGTATTTTGGTAACCTTTGCAGGCATTTTAATTATGGGCATTTATGATATGTAATAAAAACCCCGATACGGCAAATAAACCGTATCGGGGAATCTTTATGTATTTTTAACTTTTATTTTCCGAAGAATCAACATTGGTACAAACATAACAATCAAGACCGCAGTGATCAACACAGGGTACCCCAGCAGGTGACTGCCCCACATTTGCTGGAACAGATATAACGGATTACCTTCATCTGCGGACATAAGGAACATAAAGTTTGTATCAAGGCACAGGTTGGCTACCAGCGCTACCAACGCTAGTCCTACCAAGATCAGCAAGTATTTGGGGATGTTTCGAGCTTGCGGCTTTGTTTCTCCGGCGTTAGCCAAAACGATGGGATATAATGCCAAAAGTATATGCACTGTAAAACTATGAAGATGCATAAAATTGCCCAGAGGTAGCTTTGTCCAGGAGGGAAACAACAATGCAGCAATGGCCGCAGGGATGCAAACGGTATATAAGAATCCACCAATCAATTTATTGGGACGCCATGCATGGAATGCGATAAGGAAGATATTGATGCTACAAAGGTGCAGAGGTAGATAGCTAACTGTAAATCTGCTGCCAATTAACAGCATAACATCTTTGAATAGCTCATTTGCAATCAAAAGTATGGCAATGATTTTTCTCCACCGCACTCTACCTGTCTCTGAAAAAGATCGATACCAAATGCAGTTTATCACCACTATAAGCAAAAAAGCTGCTAACCAAGTAAGGTGCAGTAAATCAAAATGGGAGAAGCCAACATTATCGCGGATCGTATCGGTAGTCTCCAGGAAATACCTCACAAATATCGCCTCTATTTCTGTTGTAATAATCCGCACAAGGAAAGCTTTTCCTTTCGGGACATCTGTTTAATTTCATATTCACGGCGCAGGGCGTGGGAATAGCTCTCACATTTTTCTTGATACACAGGAGTTACCGGCCCTCTGCCCCGGGTATATTTAGCGCCCTTCCCGGCGTTATGCATAGCAATTCGGGCCTGCAGATCATTGGTAATACCGGTATACAGGGTTTCGTCATTACACCGCAAAATATATACAAACCATTCTTTATCCATGGTTACCTCGCTGAGCATTGAGGGGGCGTTTTTATTGTACGCCTTTGTCTTTCAGCAAACCATACTTAATATCCCAAAGCTTTTTAGAAAGGTCGACATAGTAGCTATGAGGATTGTCAAAGCGTTTGACCTCATCCCAGAGAGTATCCACCTGTTCCATGCAGTAATTGCGTACATGATCCAATTTGGGGCACTCGTACACCAGTTTGCCCTGCTTAAAAATGGGAATAAGCAATTCTTTGGCTGTAAAATCATATACAGTCTTGGTCTTCCAGGTTGCCTCAGGATCAAAAATTTCCAATTCCCCGCTGTCATCTACATCTTCATCATAGACTGTCAGATAGTCAGCAATGGCCTTTCCTGTATCGTTGCCATAGAAACGATACAATTTTTTAAAGTGAGGATTTGTGATCTTGCCGGTATTTTCAGAAATTTTGATCTTAGGCGTAATCGTTCCATCCTCTTCCTCTACCGCAGCCAACTTATAAACACCGCCAAAAACAGGCTCACTCTTGGCTGTGATTAGTCGCTCACCCACGCCAAACATATCGATTTGCGCGCCCTGACGGAGTAATCCCAGAATAATATGCTCGTCCAAAGAATTGGAAGCAGATATCTGACATTCCGTCCAACCGGCATCGTCAAGCATTTTTCTGGCCTTCCGGGACAAATACGCAATATCTCCGGAGTCCAGGCGGATACCGCACTTAGTGATTCCCTTGGGCTTCAACACTTCGTTAAAGACCCGAATAGCATTGGGAACACCGGATTTTAATGTGTTATAGGTATCTACCAATAAAGTAGCATTATTGGGATACAGTTCACAGTATGCCTTAAATGCTTCATATTCACTATCGAACATCTGTACCCATGCGTGGGCCATAGTGCCGCCGGCATATACGCCAAACAGCTGATCAGAAATTGTACATGCCGTACCGTTACAACCGCCGATATAGGCAGCTCTTGCACCCAAGATGGCAGCATCTGTGCCTTGAGCCCGGCGGGAGCCAAACTCCAACACTGTACGCCCATTTGCTGCTCTGACAATGCGGTTTGCCTTGGTAGCAATCAAACTCTGATGGTTTAGGCAAAGCAGAACATATGTCTCGATCATCTGTGCTTCAATGGCAGGGGCGCGGATAGTCATGATCGGCTCTTTAGGGAAAATAGGAGTACCTTCGGGAACTGCCCAAATATCACCTGTGAATTTAAAATCTTTTAAATACGCCAAAAATTCTTCAGAGAACAAGTTTCTGCTTCGCAAATACTGAATGTCATCTTCCGTAAAATGCAGATTCTGGATGTAATCTACTACCTGTTCTAAGCCGGCAGCAATGGCAAAGCCTGCCCCATCCGGACATTGACGAAAGAAAACATCAAAGTAACAAATCTTGTCCTTAAAACCCTTTTCAAAATAACCGTTTCCCATGGTTAGCTCATAAAAATCGCACAGCATCGTTAAGTTCAGATCGTTCTTATTCATAAGCGAACACCTCACATAAATTGTTATAGATATTATAAGTCTTTTTGTAGCAAATAGCAACACTTTTTATTGACATTGCAAGAAACTTGGTCTATATTTGAGAAAGAAAGGAGCGATAAAAATGGAAATTACTGTAGGAATGAAAGGTCAAGTTACTACCTTGGTTGAGCGTGAAGATACTGCTAGTGAGGTAGGATCTGGCAGCTTGCTGGTATACGCAACGCCTTGTATGGTGGCTTTGATGGAAGGTGCTGCCTGTGAGGCTATCAGCGCCGCTATCCCGGAGGATAAGACTTCGGTGGGCACAGGGCTGAATATTTCCCATTTGTCTGCCACACCGGTTGGTATGGAGGTCAGAGCGGAAGCAGAAGTGATTGCGGTGGAAGGTAGCGCGATCACCTTCCAGGTTGTCGCCTTTGACGAGTCCGGAAAGATCGGCGAAGGTACTCACAAGCGCGCTGTCATCTCAGTACAGAAATTCTTGGACAGAACATACGCCAAGCTGTAAGGATAATGTACAAAGGAGTGCATTTATTATGAATATGTTGAAAGCATTTCTAAAAAGGAAAGATATCATATTTTCCGGAAAACGCTATGGTATCGATGCTTTAGGCGCAATGGCCCAAGGATTGTTTTGTACATTATTGGTAGGCACGATTTTGAACACCATTGGTCAACAGTTTCAAATTGGCTTTTTAAACATGCCCATCGTGATGCTGAAAAATGCCGCCAATGATGCAGTTGTCAGTTATACCCTAGGCGGCCTTGCCTCTGCAATGGTTGGCCCTGGCATAGCGATTGCTATCGGCTATGCCCTACACTGCCCTCCACTTGTACTGTTTTCTCTGATTCCCGTGGGATTCGCAGCAAATGCCATAGGAGGCGCCGGTGGTCCTCTTGCGGTATATTTTGTTGCTATTTTGGCCTGCGAATGCGGAAAACTCGTTTCTAAAGAAACAAAGATCGATATTCTGGTTACACCTATCGTCACAATACTGGTAGGCATCGGGTTTGCTTCTGTTGTAGCAGCCCCCATCGGTTCTGCAGCAAGTTCTGTGGGTGAGGCTGTAAAATGGGCTACCACCCAGCAGCCGTTCTTTATGGGTATTTTGGTATCTGTCATTATTGGCATTGCTCTGACCCTTCCCATCAGTTCTGCTGCTATCTGCGCTGCACTGAGCTTGACTGGACTTGCCGGTGGCGCAGCGGTTGCCGGATGCTGTGCACAGATGGTAGGATTTGCCGTAATGAGCTTCCGCGAAAATCGCTGGGGCGGCTTGGTCGCCCAAGGTATTGGCACCAGCATGTTGCAGATGCCAAATATCGTGAAAAATCCCCGTATTTGGATCCCCCCTACCCTGGCCTCTGCCATAACCGGCCCCCTTGCTACCTGCCTATTTAGGTTAGAAATGAATGGTGCAGCAGTATCCTCTGGTATGGGCACCTGCGGTCTTGTTGGTCAGATTGGCGTATATACCGGATGGGTGCAGGATGTTGCCGCTGGTACAAAGGCTGCCATTTCCGGATATGATTGGGTTGGTTTGGTCTTAATCTGCTTTGTCTTACCTGCAGTACTCAGCACCCTGTTCTGCGCAATTTTACGGAAGTGGAATTGGATCAAAGAAAACGATCTAAAACTGGATCTATAATGAAATCCCCCGTGCAAAAGCACGGGGGGATTATTTTATATTTCTTGTCGTCCTTCTAAGGCCCGGGATAATGTAACTTCGTCTGCATATTCTAATTGACTTCCAACAGGCACGCCATAGGCAAGACGGGTAACCTTCACTTCCATGGGACGAAGCAACCGGGAAACATACATAGCAGTTGCTTCCCCTTCGGTATCCGGGTTGGTAGCCATAATTACTTCACGGACATTGCCTTTTGCCACGCGCTGCAGAAGCTCCTTGATGCGAATATCATCCTGTGTCACATGATTTAGTGGCGAAATAACACCGTGTAACACATGATATACACCGGAAAATTCACGGGAACGCTCCATAGCGATTACATCCTTGGGTTCTGCAACTACACAAATCAGTCCTTGGTCACGCAGTGTGTCACGGCAGATGGGGCACATATCCTGGTCTGTCAAGTTTTGACAAACCGGGCAGGTATGCACTGTATTTTTTGCTTCCACTATAGCATCAGCAAATGATTGGGCATCAGACATAGGAAGCTCCAACACATAAAAAGCAAGACGCTGAGCTGTTTTACCGCCAATTCCGGGCAATCTGGCAAATTGGTCTGCAAGTTCCTGCAGAGCGGCGGGAAAATATTGCATAGGGCCTCCTTAGAACAAGCCGCCCAGGTTCAAACCACCGGTGAGGCGGGACATGTTGTTGGCTGAATCTGTATCTGCAGAACGCATAGCTTCATTAACGGCTGCAATCACCATATCCTGCAGCATCTCCACATCATCCGGGTCTACAGCTTCGGGGTTGATCTCCATGTCAACCAATTCATGCTTACCGTTAACGGTTGCCTTGACCATTCCGCCGCCAGCTGTGGCGCTGTAAGTCTTAGCTTCCATCTCTTCCTGCATCCGGAGCATGTCCTGTTGCATTTTCTGTACTTGTTTCATCATAGCAGCCTGGTTCATTCCACCGGGCATGCCTCTAAATCCACCTTTAGCCATAATTTTCTCCAATCTTAATTATCTTTGATAGTAATAATATCACTATGTGCTCTACCAAAATCCAGCAGCTTCTCCAATTGTTCATTCTTTTCTTCCGCTGCAGACTGGTCCGTCACCACCACACGAAGGGGACGACCCAATTTTGCAGAGGCTTTTCTTGTGACAAGTTCCAAAATATCTGGCTTATTAACAATTTCTTGAATAAATTTGTTTGCACAAGCCAGCATTAACCGATCACCGCAAACAACACCACGTAATGGCGCGTTGGGTGTTGTGGCGAAGAAACCCATTAAAGAAGGATTTAACTCTTTTCGCACCGCGGCTGCCACATCAGTCCAGAAGCCTACAGGGGCCTGGTCCTGGATCGTTTCAGTAGGTGCTTCTTCCTCCTTAAACTCTTGGGGTTTATAAGGTTGTACAACAGTATTGACTGTTTCTACCCGGGACACCTCTTCTGTTGCCACAGGGGTTAATTGGGTCACTTGAAAACTTCCGGTTTGTATTTGATCTTCAATCTTAGTCAAACGGGCAAGTAGCCCTTCTATGTCGGAATCCAACTCCGGTTGACACATATTAACAACGCACAACTCTGCATCCATTCGGCGGCTGGAACTTCTGGAAAATCCGGCAACAGTATCCTGGATCAAATTCATCATCCGTAAAAGCTCACCGCTGGAGAAGTGCGCAGCTAATTCTACAGTTTCCTTCTCAGAGGCGACCCCAGATAGCATGGTAATGCCCTCTTTAGGTGCTGTCTTTAAAACCATGAAATCTCTTGTCAGACAAGCCAATTCATCCAGTAGCGCACCCATGTCCTTGCCTTCGGCATATAAACGATTCATAATCGTCAGAGCCCCAGCAGTATCATGTCTGGAAATGCAATCCATTAATTTACCGCACTGCTGAATTCCTGCAATCCCAAGACAGGCATATACCCGTTCTGCATTTAATTCTCCGGTAGTCGCAGAGGCGCATTGATCCAGCAAGCTAAGGCCATCGCGCATACCACCGTCAGCCAAGCGAGCAAGTACACGAGCAGCAGATTCGTCCATATCGATGTTTTCTTGATATGCCACATACTGCAACCTTGCTGCAATATCTTCCTGGCTAATTCTGCGGAAAGAGAAACGTTGACATCTGGACAAAATAGTTGCCGGAACTTTATGCAGTTCTGTGGTAGCCAAAATAAAAAGCAAATGCTCTGGGGGTTCTTCAATGATTTTTAAAAGCGCGTTGAATGCAGAAATAGAAAGCATGTGCACTTCATCAATAATGTAAACACGCTTTTTCACCTGTGATGGTGTGTAAATGGCATCATCCCGCAAATCCCGAACATTATCAACGCCATTGTTAGATGCAGCATCGATCTCCAATACATCCATGCAAGAGCCTGCATCAATAGAACGGCAAGCCTCACAACAGTTGCAGGGGTTTCCATCGACAGGTTGCAGACAGTTTACTGCTTTTGCCAAAATTTTTGCGCTGCTGGTTTTACCTGTTCCCCGAGAACCGGTGAACAGGTAAGCATGGCTAAGCTTTCCGCTTAATAACTGTGTTTTTAGCGTTTGGCTAACAGCCGCCTGCCCCACAACATCATCAAAAGTTTGGGGGCGATATTTTCTATACAGCGCCTGGTACATAATAACCTCCAAAAAATAAACCGACTTATAACAAGATCGCACACCCACATTTGAAGAATGTGAATGCCCGATATCCATGCAGCCGGCTCAGGAACGGCAACCCCGCGGCACACGAGAAGAACCGCTTAATGCTGCTTGGTTCCCCACCTGACATGGTTCACGGATTCTCGTTGCGCAAGACCGTTCCGTCAACACCACTTACATAGGTCAGACGGCACTCAAGCATTGCCCGAGTGTGGGAATTCATCCCCGCTATAGCGGATTGCGGGTTACAGGGCACCGCTAACTCCCCAACTAGTGCGACCTTGTTATAAGCCGGTCTCCCATAACAAGGTATGTAGTATAAAGCTTAGTTCAGCTTAGAGTCGATAAAATCTGCCATTTCACCGAAGGTGGTAATCTTCTGATCCTCCAGCTCCAATTCAACACCCAGCTCAGCCTCCAGATCCATGATCATCTCAACGATGTCAAGAGAATCAATACCCAGGCTTTCAAAAGTGCTCTCGCGGGTGATCTCACTAGCGTCCAACTCCAACTGTTTTGCAGCATAAGAAACCAACTTTTCGTACATAGGAACTTCCTCCAAATATCATTTATCTGTTTTAGATATCACTAGTTATTTTATTACACAGCGGTCAGTTTGTCAACGAAAGTTTTGTGGAAACTGCTGCTGCGTATGCCGTCGACCAGGCGATCTGCAAATTAAAACCTCCTGTATAAGCATCGCAATCGATGACCTCTCCGGCAAAATAAAGACCGGCTACCAGTTTGGATTCCATGGTCTTTGGATTGATTTCCGACACCTTAACTCCACCGGAAGTGATGATTGCTTCTGCAACCGGCCGTTTCCCTGTGATAGACAAGTCAAAGGCTTTCAGCAAGGATACAAGCGCCCGTCTTTGTTCCTTTTTCAATGAGTTTGCCTGCAGCGTTGCAGGAATTTCCAGGCGCTTAAGAACCACAGGGATCATAGACCTGGGCAGTAGATCTGTTAACGCATTCTCCATGGAACGATTTTGATACTGCTCCAGATCCCGCAATATTCTGTCATTAAGCTTTGCTTCGTCCAGAGCAGGTTTCAAATCAATTACAAGCTTACACCCCTCCCCTTTCAGATGGGCGCTTGCGCTCAGCACTGTGGGGCCAGAAACACCAAAATGGGTGAATAACAGTTCTCCAAAATCCTTGTAAAGGAGTTTTCCTTTTCCGTTTACTACTTTAACACCCACGTTGCGAAGGCTAAGGCCTTGCATTTGCAAGCACTGCTCCCCTTCTATTTCCAAGGGAACCAGCGAGCCCTCCGCCGGTACAATAGTATGTCCCAACTTCTGGGCAAATGCATAGCCGTCTCCGGTAGAACCGGTGGTGGGATAGGATTTTCCTCCTGTTGCCAATATAACCCACCGAGCAGCGATCGTCTGCATTTGTGTCTTGACGCCGGTAATCGCACCGTTCTCTGTTAGAATTTGAACTGCTTTTTCATAGAGGACAGTAACACCGGACTTTTTTATCCCGTGCTTTAAACAATCCAAAACAGATGCGGCCTTATCTGAAACCGGGAATACCCGATTTCCTCGTTCTGTCTTTAAAGGACATCCGTTATTCTCAAAAAAAGCAATCACTTTTTCCGGCGGAAATGCATCCATTACGCTAAATAAGAATCGACTGTTTCTAGGAATATTTTCCAAAACCTCACCGGAAGAACACTGATTGGTTACATTACATCTACCTTTACCGGTAATCAATAATTTCTTTCCCAGCCGTTCATTTTTCTCCAGAAGCAACACCCTCTGACCGGCTTGCGCTGCAATGATTGCAGCAAACATACCTGCAGGGCCACCACCGATTACAATGCCATCATAATTCATGTTCCATCAACCCGTTTTTCATAGACATTGTATTCCTCCCATACGTGCTCCAATGTATCAAATGTTTTTGCCAGAGACTGTTCCTGATCAGTGGCCAATGCAACAATCAACGCGTTGACAACACTTAGCGGCGCAACAATGGAATCCACAAGTGAAACCATATCGCTTTTTGCCAACAACACATGATCACAATGCTGACCAAGAGGAGAAAGTCGGCTATCTGTGATACCGATCACCTTCACACCGGTGTTGCGGCAGTATTGAGCGCCTTTTAC
>JAZREX010000041.1:0-4636 GCA_045661025.1 Faecousia sp.
TGGAACAGATACTTACTTTTCTGGATATCCGCCACCTGAGGCTCCCAGTAAAGGTCTAATAGATTACATCGGCAAATACCGATATCTCCCAAACCAAACTGGGCGCTCTCGTCCCAGAACACCTTGTAGACCCCGGTGCCGGTTTTTAATTTCTGCCACATCACATCGGAGTAGACGCTGTCAAAATGGTTCTGCTCTAAGATACAGGGGATCACTTGGCTGAGCACTGTGGCCTGGGCGATGTCACCCTCCTCCCGGGGGAGGATGTTGGCCATGGGATAGGCGTCCATGGCGTCGGCATGCTTGCTGACAATCACATTGTGCAGCCAGCCGGAGCGGCTGGTAAACTGTTCTTTTTGGTGCAGGCCCTCACGCTGCTCCTCGTCTAAATTTCTAAGCCGCCACCAATTCTCCGCGGAGAGAATCCTATTTTGTAATTGCTGCTTACCCTGCCGATAAGACTGCAAAATCTGCAGCCAACGGCGTATCTGCTGACTATTTTCTTCCATAATTCAATCTTCCTTTCCTCGTTGTTCGTTTTCCCTTAAAAGTCAAATACGGATGGCTATCAAGGGGATTCCTAAGGGGAAAACGGTGCAACGGCTGAATGTTGTAAATCCAATTCGTTTTCACCTTAGGCCGTCTGGGGAGTCCGAGGGTCCGTTTGGGGTGCCCGATAGCTTCCTTGCCGATAAACGGCTGCGTCTGCTATCGACCCCGGCACACGCTTATGCTCCGCTGCATCCGCCACTGGCGGCGCAGAGCATAAGCGGCCATACGGGAGGTCCTCGGCCGCATTCTTTGGGTACTTTCTTGGCGGAACAAGAAAGTACCGCCCCCGTTTGAGGTGCCCGACACCCTCCTTGCCGATAAACGGCTGCGTCTGCTATCGACCTCGGCACAAGCTACGCCTTCCCTTCATCTGCCACTGGCAGCGGTCAGGCTCGCTTCCGGCAGGCACCGGAACTACCAATGTTCATACAGGTAGCTTTATACGCTCATAGGCGCTATAGGTCTTGCCATACACAAATACCGCCACTCGTCGGCGATATGATCCTCCCCGGTGGTGTCCAGATCCTCCGGCTTTGCGCTGTCATAGCACAAGGTGGGCAAAGTGCGGATAAAATGGCGGCAGGTGTCAAAGATATAACACCTTGCATAGCCGTTTTCATCAAACTGCAGCCGGTAGTGACATTGCATCCAGCCCGGCAGCCGCTGATGATCGCCGGGGGAGAAATAGATGCCATACTTCATGGCGGTGTCGGCAATACTCTCACCCCGGGAAGCATCCCAGATGGCCGGGTCTGCCACTCCCAAGATCTGCTTTCCTTTGAGCCAGGGATGGGTGCGCTCTAACTGAGCGATCTGGGCAAATTGGGTCTCCGGTGTCCACTTCACGCCCTCGTCGGGAGTGTCGGTGCAGCCGTAAAGCTCCAAAATGCGATACATCACCCCATCCGGGTCAATGGCCCACCAACCGCAGGAAAAGGGCTTGGCGTAGCCAAAGTCATAGCTGCGGTAGATCTGCCAATGCTTTCGCGGTCCGGTGGCTAAGTCAAAGGGCGGTATCACATGGGTAAACCGACCTTGGCACTTGGCATCTTCTATGGATAGCCCCGCCTTTTCGCAGGCAGCCGGGTCGGGGCTTGTGCGAAATTCTTCAAAAAACTGCCCCTCAAACAGATCCCAACTGCCATACAGCCACGCCTTTTTCAGTTTCTCCGGCAAACTTTCCAGTTGCTTGATATACTCCGGCTGGGTGGCCATGAGGGCGTAGTTGTCGGTGACAAGACTTTGAATGAACACGAAATCTTCCGGGTCTTCCATTGGTGCGAACTGCCGGTCGATAAACAGCCTTTTTATGTACCCATGCCCCTGTCCGCCGGGGTTGCAGGTGTAATACACCCGCTTGGGAAAATCGTTAACACCCCGCAGGCAGGCGGTGATGGTCTTCATCTGGAAAGGGGTCAGCTGAGTGGCCTCGTCTAAAAAGATCACATCGTACTCCACGCCCTGCAACCGGTCTAAATCGGCATCCTTGGCGCAGTAGGAAAACTGAATGATAGACCCGTTTGGAAATTCCAAAAGCTTCTCCTTATCCCGATACACCGCCACCCCTTTGAGCTCTGTTTTTAAGATCCTAACATGGTTGTTTTGCAGCTCCGGGTAAGTCCTGCGAACAATTAAAATCCGAATGCCCGGATACCGCAGGGCCAACAGCTTGGCTTTCGTGCGCACCGCCCAGCTTTTGCCCCCACCCCGCGCCCCGCCAAAGGCCACATGCCGGGCCTTCGCCTTTAAAAACTGCAGCTGCTTTTGTGAGGGCTTTTGAATGCGTAAGGTCTTTTCCATTATTCACTTAGCCTCTGCAAGGCTTCCTCCAAGCGCACCATAAGCACATCCTGTTCTTCTTTTTTCTGGCTGGGGTCTTTTAGCATCTGCACCTCTTTGATGTCTTTCATCGTGCCGGTGATGTGCTTGAGCCCTTGGGGGGTCATTTCCCCGGCTTCCAATACACTACGCAGCTTGTCCACCACCATATCTGCCAACTGATACAATCGTTCCAATCTTTCAAATTCTTCCATGGTTCACTCCTCTTTCAACACTTTTTCAATGGCTCTTAGTTCCGCCTCTCCCAACAGCCCCGATGCGCCCTTGGGGATGGGTTCTTCTTTCCGGGGCAGTTCATCCTCCCACCGCCGCTCCTGTAGCCAAGTGGCCGGATTGGGAATATATATGCCTCCTTTGCTCTGCCATTGTGCGCTTTGTTGCTGTTCTTTAATGGCTTTCAAAAGCACCTGTATCGGCACATCCACCTCGGTAAACTTTTCATAGGCAGCTGTTCTTCCAACCTTTTTAGGATAACTATTCCAAAAGATATCAAAAGGCAATAATCCGTCCTGCAACGCATCACATTTGTGCTTATCCTTGTCCTTAACCTTGTCCTTAACCTTATCCTTATCCTTGCGCTTGCTTGCATTGGGGCTGACTTCACCGCCCATTTGTCCTAGGCGCGCCTTGCTTCTTCCCGCTTCCAGCACCGGCTTGATCACATCCATAGCCGCCCATGCCGAGGGGGTCAGCAATACCTCCGGCAGCGTTCCCGTGAGGGCGTATTGGCAAATGCAGTCATACAGCAGTCCCCGGATGGCCGGATCTTCAAACCGGCTCACCGCGGTAAAAAAGGAGCTGTAAAATGTAAACTGTTTCCTATTCATCTTCTTCCTCCCGGGAGCAAAACCGGCACACACCGTCAAAAAGCAGCCAATCGGCCTCTTCCAGCACATCCTCGCACACCCGGCATCTGGGCCTTGCAGCCTGCCGCTGCTCCAAACTGGCCATGTAATACCATTCCTGCTCCCAGGGTTCCATTGTTCACCTCCTAAAAGTCCAAATGGATGTACCGAATTTGGGATATACTGTCATTACATCCCGAACCGGGTCACAATTCCACTTTTTTGTACATTTTCATTGACAAATACAACTATTTGTACTATACTAGGAGTACCACCTACAGTCTTGCACAATATTTTGTATCTGTTGCCTGTATTATAGTACTTTCTTTTGTGCAAGTCAAGTAGTAGTCTACAAAGTTTTGTAACTTTGTACATTCTGTACAAAAGAGAGGTGCCTAAAATGGCCGAAATGTACAAAATTATTGACACACTTTTAGAAGAAAAAGGCATTTCCGGTGCGAAAATGAGCAACGACCTGGGGATGAGCCGCAGCTTTATGACAGAACTGCGGAAAGGTCGGGCAAAGTGTATCAAGCTGGACACCGCCCAGAAAATCGCGGATTATTTTGGAGTCAGTTTAGGTTATCTTCTGGGGGAGGAATCCGCGCCTGTTAAGGTGGACGATGCTGCCCTGAAGTTCGCCCTGTTCGGTGGCGACGGGGAGATCACCGACGAAATGTTTGAGGAGGTACGCAGTTTTGCGGCCTTCGTGAAACGCCGGGAGGCGGAGAAAAGAAAGGACTAATTATGCAGTTGGGGAAGCTCTACGCCCTTGCCGAACAAGAGAATATCCCCATCCTTTCCTACCCACTGCCCTACACCGGCAGCCTTTCCCACATGGATAGCCAAGGCAATACCTATGTGGGTATGGATCTAAGCGTCCAGGACGCCGGCGCGCTGGAGCTGACCCACCTTGCCCACGAGCTGGGGCATTGCTGCACCGGCAGCTTCTATAACATCTATGCCCCCCAAGACACCCGATTGCGCCATGAGCACCGGGCAGACAAATGGGCTATCCGCCACCTGATCACTCCCCAAGCCTTAGACGATGCGGTGGCCCAAGGCTGCACAGAAATCTGGCAGCTGGCGGAGCATTTCGGGGTTACCGAGGGCTTTATCCGCAAGGCCGTGTGTCTGTATGTCCACGGAAATTTGGCCACAGAACTGTATTTTTAAAAAGTGAAAACTTTTCTCTTGACAAATGCCAAAACCTCATATATAATGACAAAGCTGATTTCCGGCTATCGGGAAAAAGCGTCATATGGCGGCGTAACTCAGCTGGTAGAGTACCCGGTTCATACCCGGTATGTCACCTGTTCGAATCAGGTCGCCGCTACCAGGCCCGTTGGTCAAGCGGTTAAGACACCGCCCTTTCACGGCGGTAACATGGGTTCGATTCC
>JAZREX010000042.1:0-10758 GCA_045661025.1 Faecousia sp.
GGCTAATCTAAATAATTAGATTATAAAGCGAATCAACTCCCCACCGAGCAATCGGTGGGGAGTTTTTGTATCCGTTGTAAATAATTTGCATTTCTGCTATAATAAAAACAAGGAGGTGTTGCATTATGAAACGAATAATTGCTTTTGTTTTGATAATTGTCTTTGTTATTGCACTTGCGGGTTGTGGCGCAAAAGAATCGAAAAAAGATATTTTTAATCTCGTTGAGAACAACTATGATGAAATTGTAACTGCTTGCGAGAACAAAGATTCAAAAGCACTTCTTGCCATTGACGGAGTTACGCAGGTTAATATTGTTGATGGATATGTATTGGTCTATTGCAAGGGGGCAGGTATTGCGCCATCTTCCCAAGACTATGGATTCTATTACTCCGAAGATAATTCACCTGTAACGGTAGATTGTAATTTAGGCATTGTGTGTTATGCTGCAGACCTTTCACCAGAGGGTGACGGCTATCAATGTATAGTGAGCGGCAACACATTCTACACCGAACACATAAAGGGCAACATCTATTTTTATAGTAACGCATACTAATTTCCCCCTTTTGCGGTCAGCAATCCAGATGTCCTGTTGCGGTGCCGGGTGTGCGCCTTGCCGGCGGTGCGGCTGCGTTGCACACCGACCGCTGCCACCCGCTCGCCTCCTTCCTCCCGCCACCGGCGGCAGTCGGCTCGCTCCCCATCAAGGGCTGATTTCCAATAATATGAAGACTGCTTTCCCTTGTGGAAAGCAGTCTTTTGTTATTGGGTCGATATAAATCCCCTTCGGGATTTTCGATATGCGCTTTGCACTCGATATTCCGCTTCGCGGATCGATATATTTTCTACGCAGACGAGGGTTTATATCATATATCGAATTTGCCCCACCCGGTTGGATATTTGCTTGACTTCATCTGTGCATATTGGTATACTGCATATACCGGTGTAACACGAAAACATAACAGAAAGGTTAGATTTTATATGAAAAAGCGGTTGATTTTGATTGCGTTAATATGTTGTACACTTTTTTGTATGGCAGCCTGCTCCAACCCTTCCCGTTCTCAGGAAGCAGTAGAGCATCCGGAAAATTGGGATATAAATGCAGAAATTCTGCGGTACTGTAACGGATTTTACCATGCAAAAACTGCTGATCAATTGAAGCCCTATGTGCTTGCTGAAACCCCTGATAAGCAGATTCAGAAATACGTAGATGATGTAAACGCTTTTTTGAACGATTCTGCAGGAGCGCTGGACTATCGGGATTTTCCATATGACAGCGTAGAAGTAGCCTTGTTGGACACCTACAAAAACTACGAGCTTTTCTGGGTAAAAGCAACGAGCTCCGCTTTTCAGGAGGCAACTGAAAATCTGCCCGTAAATCCCTTGGAGGTTACATCTTATGCAAATATCGGTCCTAACCTGCTTTGTTTAGTCACCATCGAAAATGGTCACTATGTTTCTTCTTTAGATGAGGCATTATCCAAAGAGGTTCTCGAGAAATACGACTATTGTCATAGCTGCAGCGGTATGGGACAACTGATGGACATCGAGCCGGTCTGTGCAGAATGCGGCGGTATGAGTATGATTACCCAACACACCTGCAATGACTGCGGCGAAGTATCGAACGGTGAAGCATTCAACAACGAAGTTAGCTTTCTCCAGCCTGTAATTACGCCGGAAGCAGGTGACGGAGTCTGGTCGTGGGAGCAAGCGCCCAGCGACTCTGAAGAGTCAGATGTAGTCACCGGCTTGTGGATCGGCGGCAACCCCGCAGGTATAGGAAACACTTGTCCTGTCTGCGAAAGCAGCAATGTAACTACCACATCCGTTCCCTGCGTAGCCTGCTCTACGGAAGACTCTAACGAGGATCCTTCTATTTGTCCCACGTGTAACGGAAAGGGCTGGATCAAAAAATAATTTCCCCTTTTGCGGTCTGCAACACGGGCTGCTATCAAGGGCTAAGATATAACCCAATAATAAATCCGCTCCTCGAAAGAGGGGCGGATTCTCTTGTAGGGACGGATGCCCACATCCGCCCGCGGGACGATGTAGGCATCCGTCCCCTACGGCAAATTTGCAAAAGTCCTTTTAGTTGAACAGATGGTGTGCTATAATGTGTTCAAGAGGTGATGTTATTCGTGGCAGAATATCAATTCATAACCCTTCGAGAAAAGCCTGAACTGATGCTTAGGGCAGCGGAGTGGTTCAGTAGTAAATGGTCGGCACCAACCGAAGCGTATCTTGAATGTATGAACGCATACTTAAAAGGTGAAACAGAATATGGATGGTATCTATGTTTATGCGACAATCAGATTGTCGCAGGACTTGGCGTGATTAAAAACGATTTTCACAACAGGTATGACCTCTCCCCAAATATTTGCGCCGTTTTCACAGAAGAGAAACACCGCAGACAAGGAATCGCGGGACATTTACTCAATATGGCAGTTGAAGATTTGAAATCGGCAAGCATTACCCCTGTATATTTGGTTACTGACCATACAGGTTTTTATGAAAGATACGGTTGGGAATTTTTCTGTATGGTGCAATGTGACGGCGAAAACACTCCATCAAGAATGTATATTCACAATTAAATACAAATTCCCCTCCTTTTGCGTACCGCACCACAGACTGCTATTAAGGGCTAATTGCCTGCGGCGACACGCGTTCTCGTTGTTGCAGTTATTGCCAAAACGTGCTATCCTATAGGCACAGGAGGGATCGTGTATGGTATGGGGCAGTTTTGGCACAATTCACATGCTGTCGCTTTTATTGGGAGCCGGCATGATCGTGGGACTTTATTTTTTGCTACGGGGCTGCTGCGCAAAAGTCCAAACGATTATTTTAGGCGTTCTTTCTTTTTCCGGCATTGCTGCCATTATTTTTAATCTGGTTACCTGGGGCTCTCCCTACGAATATCTGCCGCTGCACCTTTGCTCATTGACGGCAATGGTCCTGCCGGTGGCGGTGTTTACTCGGAGCAAGGTCTTGAGCAATCTTCTGCTTTTGTGGTCTTTGGGGGCAGTTATGGCGCTTGTTGTTAACACGGCCCAGGCTAATTTTGAGATATGCTCTGCCACCTTTCTCTTTTACTTTTTCCCCCATCTGCTGGAGTTTGGCATTCCGATTTTGCTGTTCCGCCTTGGTTTGGTGAAGAAGGATGTAAAGTGTATGGCATCTACACTGTTGATTACGCTGTGTGTTTACACCCTGATCCATTGGGCAAATGTATCTTTGAACAGTTATTTTATTGCCAAGCAAATCACCAATCCCACCGGTGCGGTTGTGCAGGTGAATTATATGTACTCCCTCCGTCCGGAAAATCCGCTGCTGGCGCTCTTTTGGAATTGGATCCCTCACCCGTATTTTTATATGCTGCCGGTGGTGTTGATCGTGCTGATTTATTTAGCTGCCGTATATTGGAAGCAAATAATCGCTTACTTTCAGAAAAAAGCGACAGTTTGATTTTTGCTCTCCCCATTTTGCTCTCAGCAGTCCAAGCTGCCATCAAGGGCTAATAAAACCAATAAAATCGCCACCCGGTTGGGTGGCGTTTTTTTGTATGGGGTTAGATCGCGTTTGAGAGTCGTGGGTTGTCAGCATTGAAAACAACCTGTATTTGTGATACAATTCTATACACACAAATCCCGGATTTTCTTGTGGAGAAATTAGAAGAAAAGAGGCGCAAAATATCATGAATTTTACTGAAATTGCCGAAAACAGACAATCCTGCCGCAGCTATGATCCTGCCCGGATGGTAGAACCGGAAAAATTGGACCGGATCTTAGCATCCGCCCGACTTTCCCCCTCTGCTTGCAACGGCCAACCCTATCACATCACCCTTTGCAAAGGGGAAGCTGCCAAAAAAGTGGCAAAAGCGACCCAGAAAATGGGCATGAACAAATTTGCCTCCGATGCGCCTGTTTTAATGGTGTTGTCGGAAATGCCCTATGTGGCATCCGCCGCCCTTGGGGCAAAAGTGAAAAAGAACGATTACCGCTCTATTGATATTGGCATCTTAGCCGCCTATATTACCGCCGAGGCCGCCGCCCAAGGGCTGGGCAGCTGTATTCTCGGCTGGCTGGAAGATCTGCAGATTCGCGAAATTTGCGGTTTGGAAGGCCCGGTAAGACTGGTGATCACTTTGGGCTACGCTGCCGAAAATGATTCTCTGCGCCCGAAAAAGCGCAAAGACATGGCCGAGCTAGTGAAAACAATCGAAGAATAAACGCACCGCCAAAGGTAATAAACAAGTAAAGAAAATGCCACTGGTCAAAAAGACCGATCTGTAAATCGGAATTGTTCTGGCTGAAAAGCCATGCAAAAAACTCTTTCATACCGCCCACTCTATCTTTCCAAGGGTTTGGTTTATTGCTTCGAGAACATATTCTCTTTTTCAATATATATATCAGAAAATAAAGATGTCAAGACCTTCCTTTTCCCTTTTAGACACTCTTGTACAACCGGGCGAGAGGGGGTATAATAAATTATCATATAAAACAAAGGGGAGTCGCTATGAACCAGGTAATTCGGCAACTGAAAGAAAGAAAATCCATGCGGGTCTTTCAAGACAAACAGATAGCACCAGAGGAAGTATCTGCCATTCTGCAAGCCGCAGTCAACGCTCCCACCGCAGGTAACCAGCAGCTTTACACCATCATCCATGTAACCGATCCGAAGCTGAAAGCCCAGTTGGCAGAAAGCTGCGATCACCAGCCCTTTATTGCCCAAGCACCCCTGGTGCTTGTGTTCTGCGCCGATTGCCGGAAATGGTATCGTGCCTTTGCAGAATACGGCTGCGCGCCCAGATTGCCCGGGGTGGGGGATCTGATGCTGGCTGTCAGCGACACCAATATTGCAGCCCAAAACGCGGTGGTAGCAGCCCAAAGCCTGGGTATCGGCTCTTGCTACATTGGCGACATTATGGAAAACGCGGAGCTACAGCGCGAATTGCTCTGCCTGCCGTCTTATGTGTTCCCCGCAGCTATGCTTGTCTTCGGGTATCCCGTTGCTGGACAACTGGAACGCCCCAAGCCGCCCCGCTCCCAAATGCACCACATTGTACATGAAAACAGTTATCGGGATATGGATGCTGCAGAACTGAAACAAATGCTTTCCGTAAAAACGGGCGCCAGAGGCTTTGAAGAATGGATACAGGCGTTCTGCAACCGAAAATACAATTCCGACTTCTCCCGGGAAATGAGTCGCTCCGTTTCCGTCTTTCTGGAGGATTTCCAGAAATAACAAACAGGATCCCACCGTCTGCATTCCTCCTTACTATCCTTTCCTTACAGTGTCCTGAAAAATTTTTTCATAATCCTGCATTTTTCTGTTGCATTTTGAAATCTGCTGTAGTAAGATAGGAACAAGTTCATATTTCTGAATGATGTTGGCTGGAAAAGCGATGCTACCGAAGGAGTAACACTCTCAGGTGTTCTAACAGAACAAGGACAGTCAACGGACAGAACTTTGGAGAATCCCTTTTAAGGGTGCCGAAGGTGCAAAGCGTTAAAACGCTAATCTCTCAGGCAAAAGGACAAAGTTTTACCCTCGTGTTGGGGGATACTTTTGTTTATGAGATTGCGTTTTATAGCGCAATCTTTATTTTTTTGAGGTGAGTATTATGCAAGCAATCTTAGACTTTTTCACCGGCCCGCTGAATACTGTGGCGTGGATGTACATTCTGCTTCCCTGTGTGGCAGTTGGCGGCATCTTCTTCACTATTCGTAACAGAGGCATTCAGTTCGGTAAGTTCGGCTATGCCATGAAAAACACCATCGGCAAGGTGTTCCAGAAGCAGACTGCCAAAGAAGGTTCTGTGACTCCTTTCCAGGCTGTGACCACCGCTCTGGCCGCCACTGTGGGTACCGGTAATATCATCGGCACCAGCCAGGCCATCGCCATGGGCGGTTACGGCGCAATTTTCTGGCTGTGGATCGCCGCATTGCTGGGTATGATCATCAAGTACTGCGAAGTAACCCTTTCTGTGAAGTACAGAGAAAAGAACGACAAGGGCGACTGGGTCGGCGGTCCTATGTATTACATCACTAACGGCATGGGCAAGAACTGGAAATGGCTGGCCATTTTGTTTGCCGTCTTTGCTGTTCTGGCTTCTTTCGGTATCGGCAACCTTTCTCAGGCCAACAGTATCTCCGGCTCTGTCAATAACGCCATCACCGCTTTCATCCCTGCAGCAGCTAACAGCCAAGGAACTATCAACCTTGTAGTTGGCATTATTCTTGCTGTGATCTGCGCAGTCTCTTTGATCGGCGGCATTAAGCGCATCGGCAAGATCACCGAGCTGCTGATTCCTTTTATGAGCTTTTTCTACATCATCTGCACACTGCTTGTCATTGTACTCAACATCGGTAATATCGGGGTCGCTTTCAAGAACATTTTTGTCGGCGCATTTACCCCCCAGGCAGTCTGTGGCGCAGCTTGTGGTATTGCCATTAAGGAAGCTCTGGTTTGGGGCCTGAAGCGCAGCGCTTTCTCCAACGAGGCAGGCCTTGGCTCTGCAGGTATCGCCCACGCAGCTGCTGACACCGATAGCCCTGTGAAGCAGGGTCTTTACGGTATCTTTGAAGTGTTCGCAGACACCCTGGTGATCTGCACCCTCACCGGCTTGACCATTGTTATGAGTGGCATTGACATTGAATTCGGCAAATCCGTCAGCTCCGAGCTGATCACCGCCGCCTTTGCCACCATCTTCGGCAATCAGTTTGCTTCCCTGTTTGTTGCCATTGCCCTGCTGCTGTTCGCTTTCTCCACCATTATGGGTTGGTCTTTGTACGGCACCCGTTGTGTGGAGTACCTGTTCGGCACTAAGGTTTCCAAGGTCTATCAGATCATTTTCTCCGCAATGATCATTGTGGGTACCACCACCTCTTTGGAAGTGGCTTGGAACCTGGCTGACACCTTTAACGGCTTGATGGCAATTCCCAACTTCATCGCCCTGTTCGCCCTGTCCGGTGTAGTTGCAAAACTGACAAAAGAGCATTTTGCAAAAGACGCTCACGAACTGAGAAAATAATTTCTTAAAACCTTATCCCCTCGGCTGCGGCCGGGGGGATTTTTTCGTCCGGTAGAGGCAAACTCTACTATACAGAGAGATGGCTTTTGATGGTGTAGAGAAGCTTCTTCCACAGCTATGATATAATTTAGAAAAACCCAGGAAAGGAAATATGACATGAGAAAAGTGAAAATCGTGGCGGATTCTTCTGCCAATTTACGGCAGCTGCAGGATGCGGACTTTGCCGTTGCCCCTTTGAAAATTATCACCGCCCAGCGGGAATTTGTGGACGATTTCCAGTTGGATGTGGAAGAAATGGTGGCTTTCTTCCGCGGTTATAAAGATAAATCCAAAACCTCCTGCCCCAATCCGGGGGATTGGCTGGAGGCCTTTGGGGACGCGGACGATGTTTTCTGTGTAACCATTACCAGCGGCTTGTCCGGAAGCTATAACGCAGCCTGTGTGGCAAAAGGCATGTTTGAAGCAGAAAATGCCGGCAAGCGGGTTTTTGTGATCGATTCTCTGTCTGCCGGTCCGGAACTGGTGCTGATCGTGGAAAAAATCCAGGAACTCATCTCTGCCGACTGCGCTTTTGAAGAAATTTGCCGGCAAATGGAGCAGTATACCCAAAAGACCGGACTGCTGTTTGCCCTGGCTTCTTTGCAGAACTTTGCCGCCAACGGCAGAGTGCCCATGGCGGTAGCAAAGCTGGCCGGGGTTCTGGGCATCCGGGTCATCGGAAAAGCCAGCGAGCTCGGTACATTACAGCCCCTGGATAAGTGCCGGGGAGAGGCAAAATCCCTGAAAAAGCTGATGGAGCATCTGGAAGCAGACGGACTGCGACAGGGTAAGGTGCGCATTGCCCATTGCCAAAACGAAAATGCAGCAAATACCCTGGCAGAAATGATCCGCGCAGCATTTCCCCAGGTAGATGTTACTGTTTCCAAATGTCTGGGACTTTGCAGTTACTACGCAGAAGAAGGCGGCGTGTTAGTGGGCTACGAAAAATACTGATTTGCGACAAAACCTCCCATTTTGGGAGGTTTTTTGTAGAATATTCTTGCTTTTGGTAACATCCGATGGTATAATTTTTTTGACAACTTATAATGGAGGTTATCCTATGAATCTGGTTTACAACATCCATGACAAACCCAAATTCCCCCAGCTGCTGATTTTTGCACTGCAGCAAGTTTTGGCTATCCTGGCCGCTACCATCGCCGTTCCTTCCATTATTGGCCACGGCATGAGCCAGTCCGCAGCCCTGTTTGGCGCAGGTGTAGGCACTTTGGTCTACCAACTGTTCACCAAGTTTAAAAGCCCTGTATACTTAGGTTCTTCCTTTGCATTCCTCGGTTCTATGAGCGCAGCCTTTGCAGGCGCAGCCACTGTGGCCGCCGGCCATGTTGGTCTGATCGTTGGCGCTGTTATGGCAGGCCTTGTGTATGTAGTTCTTGCTATTGTGGTAAAGTGCGTTGGCGTTAACTGGATCAACCGGCTGATGCCTCCCGCTGTTATCGGACCTACTGTGGCAATCATCGGCCTTTCTCTGGCCGGCAATGCAGTAGGCGACTTAAGCACCGGTAAGGTTATGGTGGAAGTGGCTGGTCAGATGGTTTCCGGCTGCAGCCCCTATGTTGCTATGATCTGCGGTCTGCTGACTCTGTTCGCTATCATTGTTTTCTCTGTTTACGGCAAGAAGATGGTAAAGCTGATCCCCTTCATTCTGGGCATTCTGGTTGGCTATGCCGCCGCTACCATTTTCACCGTCGTTGGCATCGCCACTGACAATGTGGCTCTGCAGGTCATCAATTTCGCAGCCTTTAAGGATATGACCATCTTTGCCGTACCCGATTTCACCTTCCTGCAAGCAGCTAAGGGCGTGCAGGATGTAACCCCTGCTTTCATCGCCTCTGTGGCTGTTGCTTATATCCCCGTCGCCTTTGTGGTCTTTGCAGAGCATATCGCTGACCACAAGAACCTGTCCACCGTTATCAGCCAGGACCTGCTCACCGAGCCCGGTCTGCACCGCACCCTGCTTGGCGACGGCGTTGGCTCTATGGCTGGCGCATTCTTCGGCGGTTGCCCCAACACCACCTACGGTGAATCCGTTGGCTGTGTGGCAATTACCCGAAACGCTTCTGTGATCACCATCACTGTGGCTGCCATCATGTGCATCGTGATCTCCTTCTTCGGTCCTTTTGTTACCTTCCTGTCCTCCATCCCCAACTGCGTTATGGGCGGTGTTTGCATCGCACTGTACGGCTTCATCGCTGTCAGCGGTCTGAAGATGGTGCAGAAGGTAGATTTGAACCAGAGCAAGAACCTGTTTGTGGTTTCTGTGATCCTGATCACCGGTATCGGCGGCTTGACCGTTTCCTTCGGCCAGGTGACCCTGACCTCTATCGCCTGTGCTCTGCTGCTGGGCATTCTGACCAATGTATTGGTCTGCCGGGCTGCAGAAGAATAATCGATCTATTTCCAATCCCCACCGATCTCTCGGTGGGGATTTTTCCTTCGGTTGACGGCAGGTTGGATCTATTGTACAATAAGATTATCTGTATGAAGGAAGTGGTTTTATGTCCATTCGGATGGCAACCGAGCAGGATGTGCCCCGGATCTTGGAAATTTACAGCCCCTATGTGGAAAATACTGCCATCAGCTTTGAGTATACCGTTCCCTCCTTGGAGGAATTTGCCCAAAGATTTTTGAAGATCACCTCCCATTTCCCATGGCTGGTTTGGGAAGAAGAGGGAGAAATTTTGGGCTACGCCTACGGCAGTCTGCCCTTTGAACGCTCAGCCTATCAATGGTGCGCCAGCGCATCCATCTACCTATGCCAGAATGCCTGTGGCAAAGGCATTGGCAGAAAACTTTATGCCGCATTGGAAGATCTTTTGCGGCTGCAAGGTTACAAAAAAGTCTACGCTATCATCACCACTGCCAATGAAGCTTCTGTTGCATTTCACCAGGCGGTGGGCTACCGCCATACAGCAACCATGCCAAATTGCGGCTATAAAAGAGGACAGTGGTACGGCACGATCTGGATGGAAAAGGAACTAAATACCCCGGATGCGCTGCCCAAGGAACCTGTCCCCATACACCAAGTATCTCCGTTACCTCCAAAAAAATGACATCTGCTCTTGCACACCCCTTTCCGGTATGTTACAATAACAACATCCCGCTACGGCGGTAATAAAAAAGAAGGACGGATATCTATGTTAGAAAAGATTTTTAAACTTAAAGAGCATAATACCACCGTCAAGACTGAGGTTATTGCAGGTATCACTACCTTTATGACCATGGCCTATATCCTGGCCGTGAACCCCAGTATCCTTGGCGACGCAGGTATGGATTCCACCGCTGTTTTGCTTGCTACTGCCATTGCTTCTTTTATTGGCACTGCCTGTATGGCACTGATGGCCAACATGCCCTTTGCGCTGTCTGCAGGCATGGGTCTGAACGCTTACCTGGCCTACACCGTGGTGCTGGGTATGGGTTATTCCTGGCAGATTGCACTGTTGGCCGTCTTTGTAGAAGGCCTGATCTTCATCGCCCTCTCCTTGACCAATGTGCGTGAAGCCATTTTTAACGCCATTCCCCTGACCCTGAAACGGGGTGTTTCCGTTGGTATCGGCCTGTTTATTGCCTTTATCGGCTTGCAGAACGCCGGCATTGTTGTGGACTCCTCCACTCTGGTTACCATCACCAACTTTACCGACAATTTCAGCACCCACGGCATCTGCGCACTGCT
>JAZREX010000043.1:0-4377 GCA_045661025.1 Faecousia sp.
CAGGAAGATTATCCGGATTATATCGAAGTTTTGGAGGTGTAACACCATGCTGAAAATTGGTATTCAGTTTTTCGCTCACCATAAGGGCGGCGGTTCTACCAAGAACGGTCGTGATTCCGAGGCTAAGCGTCTGGGCGTAAAGCGTGCTGACGGTCAGTTCGTTCTGGCTGGCAACATCCTGGTTCGCCAGAGAGGCACTCACATCCACCCCGGTGTTAATGTGGGTATCGGCAGCGATGACACCCTGTTCGCTCTGGTTGACGGTACTGTCAAGTTCGAGCGCAAGGGCAAGGATCGTCGTCAGTGCTCTGTTTACGCTGCTCAGTAATTGCGTACAAAAAGGTAAGGCTGCTGCATCATTGCAGCAGCCTTTTTCCATACCAGCTTGTTCTGTGATCTATCCTTACGGATAATCCGCCGGGATATATGACAGAATAAGCCCCATACAAGGAGGTTTTCCCATGTTTGTAGATAAAGTGCGAATCAGCGTATCCGGTGGTCGGGGCGGCGATGGTGCCGTTGCCTTCCACAGAGAAAAATATGTTGCCTCCGGCGGTCCGGACGGCGGCGACGGTGGTCACGGCGGTAGCGTGATCCTGCGGGTCAACGACAATTTGACCACTTTGCTGGATTTCCGTTATAAGCGCAAGTATGCTGCCCAGGCCGGTGCCAACGGACAAGGCCGAAATATGAGCGGCAAGCGTGGCGAGCCCTTGATCATTCAAGTCCCCCGGGGCACTGTGGTGCGGGATGCAGAAACCAACCAGATCATTGTGGATATGTCCACCGGTGAAGATTTCATCATTGCCAAGGGCGGCCGAGGCGGTTGGGGCAACGCCCACTATGCCACCCCCACCCGGCAGATTCCCCGTTTTGCCAAAGCCGGTTTGAAGGGCCAGGAGCGGGATGTAATCCTGGAATTGAAGCTTTTGGCAGACGTAGGTCTGGTAGGCTTTCCAAATGTGGGCAAGTCTACTTTGCTTTCTGTAACTTCCAACGCCCGTCCTAAAATTGCAAACTATCACTTTACCACCCTGTTTCCTAATCTGGGTGTGATCTATGTAGACGAGGGTGTTTCCTTTGTTATGGCAGACATCCCCGGCATTATTGAAGGCGCTGCAGAAGGCGCTGGCCTTGGCCACGATTTCCTGCGGCACATTGACCGTTGCCGTCTGCTTGTCCATGTGGTGGATGTGTCCGGCAGTGAGGGCCGTGATCCTGTGGAGGATTTTGACGCCATCTGTGAAGAGCTGGAAAACTACAGCGTTGACCTGAGCAACCGCCCTATGATCGTGGCCGCCAACAAAGTGGACCTGCTGATGCCGGAGTCTGACAACTTAGAGCGGCTTCGCGCCCATGTGGAAGCCAAGGGCTGCCAGCTGCACGAGATCTCTGCCGGTACAACCCAGGGCACTAAAAATTTGATGCGTGTGGTAGCCCAGCAGCTGACCACCCTGCCTCCGGTAACCATTTACGAGCCGGAATATGTGGAAGTGATTGAAGCCCCCGCCGACCCCTCTGCTCTGGAGATCGATCATCTGGGCAGCACCTGGGTCATCAGCGGTACATGGCTGGAGCGTTTGGTGATGAATATCAATTTCGACGACTACGAATCCAGAAACCACTTCGACCTGCAGTTGCGCAAGTGTGGCCTGTTCAAACGACTGGAAGAAATGGGTATCCAGGATGGCGATATCGTCAGCATCTACGATCTGGAGTTTGAGTATCAGCGTTAATGGCTGTTGCAATTTGAACAAAAAACAGGTATAATAGGGTCACAGTTTTGTGACCCTATTTCACATTATAAAGAAGGAGGCGCACTATGGAATTCAAAGTTTTGGCCGTTGGCGATGTGGTTGGAAACCCGGGCATGGACCGGATCACCAGATCCCTGCGGTATTTGAAGCGGACCACAGGCGCCGATTTTGTTGTGGTCAACGGTGAAAACGCCGCTGTGGTGGGATTGACTCCCAATCAAGCCGAAGAGATTTTTGATGCCGGCGCAGATGTGATCACCATGGGTAACCACACCTTTGGCAAACGGGAACTGGTAGACTATCTGGAAGAGAACAGCCGGATCTTGCGCCCTGCCAATTATGCCCCCCAAGCCCCCGGCCACGGTTGGGGCATTTATGACAGTAAGTGCGGACCGGTAGCGGTGATCGATCTGATCGGCCGTTGCAATTTAGACTACGGCCCGGACAATCCTTTTTTGGCCGTGGAGAAAATCTTAAATGAAATTGATACGAAACTTATTTTGGTAGAGATCCACGCAGAGGCCACCTCCGAAAAGCTGGCCATGGGCTATATGCTTGATGGCAAGATCAGCGCCCTGTGGGGTACCCACACCCATGTGCCCACCGCAGACGCCCAAGTGCTGCCCCAGGGCACAGGCTATGTGACCGACTTAGGTATGACCGGCCCGAAGCACTCCGTGCTGGGCATCCGGGCGGACCTTTCCATTGCCAAGTTCCGGGGAGATGTCCCCCAGCGGTATCAATGGGCCAACGGGCCTACCAAGCTGGAGGCTGTTCTGTTCACCATCGACGCCCAAACCGGTAAATGCCAGCGGGCAGAAAGGGTGGATCTGTATGATTAAGATATTACACAGTGCCGACTGGCATCTGGACGCCCCCCTGGTTTCCACCACCGGAGAACAAGCACGGATGGTACAGGAAGCTCTGAAAAAACTGCCGGGACTAATCTGCAATCTGGCTACTTCCCAGGGCTGCGATCTGATGCTGCTGTCTGGCGATCTGTTTGACGGTGTGCCCTCTGCTGCCACAGTAAAATCTGTAAAAAAAGCCCTGGAGGATGTAAAGATTCCTGTTTGCATCTCCCCAGGCAACCATGATTTTGTGGGCAATGACACCCCTTGGCGTACTACCCTTTGGCCTGACAATGTCCATATCTTTACCAAACCGGAAATCGAATTTATCGACTTTCCCCAGTTAAATTGCCGGGTATATGGCGCCGGCTTTACTTCTATGGACTGCCCCGGACTTTTGGAAAATTTCCGGGCAGAAGATACCCCTATTTTCCGTGTGGGTGTGTTTCACGCAGACCCCACCCAGGTGTCTTCCCCTTACTGTCCTATCACCGTGTCCCAGGTTTCTGCTTGTAATCTACAGTATCTGGCGCTGGGTCACATCCATAAACAAGGCAGCTTCCGCGCAGGAGATACCCTGTGCGCATGGCCCGGCTGCCCTGTAGGAAAAGGCTATGACGAACAAGGACAAAAAGGCGCATTGCTTGTAACCGTTGACACCCAAGTGACCACAGAATTCATCCCATTGCCCGGCCCGCAGTTTTTTGATTTCACCCTGCCGGCTGAACAAGGCTTGGAATCTGTACTGCCTCCGGTGGGAAATGACCATTTCTATCGCATTACCCTTACCGGAGAAAGCCAACCTTTGGACTTATCCGTCTTAAAAAACGCATATCCCCAGTTCCCCCAGTTAACCCTCCGGGATGAGACCATTCCCCCGGTGGATATTTGGAGCGCAGTAGGTCAGGATAATTTTGAAGGTCTTTTATTCGATACTTTCCAAAACGCCCTGTCGCAAACAGGCGACAACACCATCACTCTGGCAGCCCGGATCTGCCGACAGCTGTTGGACGGACAGGAGGTGCGCCTGCCATGATGATCTACACCATGACCGCCACCTTCGGCAAACTCGAAAATCAAACTTTGACCCTAAAGCCAGGGCTGAATATCATTCACGCCCCCAATGAATGGGGAAAAAGTACTTGGTGTGCCTTTTTAGTGG
Source organism: Faecousia sp. (assembly GCA_045661025.1). Taxonomy (GTDB): domain Bacteria; phylum Bacillota; class Clostridia; order Oscillospirales; family Oscillospiraceae; genus Faecousia. Next base: position 3,771 of record JAZREX010000043.1, read on the forward strand.
CCATGCTATACGGCATCTCCACCAAGGAGCGTAGCACCGCTACCTCTCTGGCAGACAAAGAGCGTTACGCCCCATGGTCAGGTATGCCCATGTCTGGTCGCATTGATTTGCGCTGGAACGACCGGGATATTACCATTGAGCGCCGCAGCAAGGGTCGGGTGCTCTTTGGAGAATTTTCCGCTTACGAAACTGCCACCGGTATGCCTGTGCCGGAACTAACTGCTACGAACTGCGGACAAATGCTGTTAGGGGTTGAAAAATCCGTGTTTACCCACGCCGGTTTTATTCGGCAATCGGATATGCCTGTAACCGAGGACGACGCCCTGCGCCGCCGCCTAAACGCCCTGGTGACCACTGGGGATGAAAGCGGTGCCAGTGATATGCTGCTACAAAAGCTGAAGGACCTAAAAAACCGGTGCCGTCACAACAAAACCGGCCTTCTGCCTCAGGCAGAGGCAGAAAGAGCGGCGCTTGCAGAAAAACTGCAACTACTTGGCAGTTACCACCAGCAGTTATACGCTCTGGAAAAAGAACAGGCTCAACTGGTAGAAACGCAGGCTTTATTGGAAAATCACCGGCAGGCCCTGGATTATGCAGAAAACCGCAG
>JAZREX010000044.1:0-30201 GCA_045661025.1 Faecousia sp.
GCGGCCCAGTATGATCTGGCTGTGCCTGTAATGAAGGGGACAAATGCCGTAACTATCTTAGGACAGAAGAATCGGTTCGTGGTGGAAAATTCCAGCTGCATCCGCTGCGGCAAGTGTATCGATGCTTGCCCCATGAAACTGATGCCGGTGTTGATGTATAAGGCGCTGCACAACGGCGATCCCGACGAGATGATGTCGGTGAACCTGATGGACTGCATCGAGTGCGGCTGCTGCGCCTACACCTGTCCTGCCGGTGTGCCCCTGGTGCTGGGTTTCCGGGCAGGCAAACATAAGATCCGTCAAGCCGCAGCCACGGCAAAGAAATAAGGAGGATCGGATATGGCCCAAATGAAATACTTCTATGAGCTGACCATTTCCAGCTCTCCTCACATCCACGCACCTATGACAACCCGCACCATTATGCGCGATGTGCTGATTGCTTTGCTCCCTGCGCTATTTGGAAGCATTTACTTTTTTGGATTCCGGGCGCTGATGGTAACGCTGGTGTCTGTGGCAGGCTGTGTGTTCTTTGAGTGGGCATGGAACCGGGTGCGAAAGATCCCTGGCAAGCTTTACGATATGTCCGCCATGGTTACCGGCGTTTTGATTGCCTTTGTGTGTCCTGTGACCATTCCCTATTGGTGTATTCTCATCGGCGACTTCTTCGCCATTATTGTGGTCAAGCAGCTTTTTGGGGGCATCGGCAAGAACATTGTCAATCCTGCCCTGGCTGCCCGTGCATTTCTGTTTAGCTGGCCTGTGCTTATGAGCAATTGGGTGAAGGTGGGTTTTGAAAATTCTGCGGGCCTGCTGTCCACAGCAGATGCCGTCACAGCAGCTACCCCGTTGGCCTCCATGCACCAGGGTCAGATGCCGGAAAGCTCTATTTTAGACATGTTCCTGGGTAATGTGGGCGGCTGTATCGGCGAGACTTCTGTGCTGCTTCTGGCAATTGGCTTTGTGTACTTACTGATCCGCCGGGTGATCTCTGCCCGGATCCCGCTGGCTTTTATGGGCACTGTGGCGGTGCTGGCGCTGGTGTTCCCTCTGGGGAATAACCCGGTGCAGTGGTGCTTGGCCCAGCTATGCAGCGGCGGTCTTATGCTGGGCGCGGTGTTTATGGCAACGGACTATGTGACAAGTCCTGTGACCCACTGGGGTCAGGTTTTGTTCGGTGTGGGCTGCGGTGTGCTGACAGTGCTGATCCGCTACTTTGGCGGCTATAACGAAGGCGTCAGCTACGCCATCTTGGTGATGAACTGCTGCACAGTGCTGCTTGACCGGATCGGCCGGCCTAAGAAGTTCGGCGCACCCAGAAAGGAGGCTGCCAAGTGAAAAATCTTACTTACATCCTCCGGTTGTCTTTGACCTTGCTGGTCATCACCGCCGTGGTGGCAGCAGCCTTGGCTGGGGTCAACAGTATCACCGCCCCGAAAATCGCCCAGCGCAATGCGGAAAAGACCCAAAAGGCGGTGGAAGCTGTGCTTCCCGGCGGTGGCGAGCTTTTAGAAAGCTTTCCTGATGAAACAGGCCTGGTCAAAGAGGTGTATGCCTCCCAAACCGGCTATGCCGTAAAGGTCACCCCTGGTGGCTTTGACAAGGAAATTACCATGATGGTGGGAATCAGCCAGGGCGAGGTTCTGGGCATTTCTATCATCAGCCATACAGAAACCGCCGGCTTGGGCGCGGTGGCAGCGGCAGATACCGCTGCAGGACAGGCTTTCCGCAGCCAGTTTACAGGCCTGTCCGGCGTGCTGGCTGTGACCAAGGATGGCGGCCAGGTGGATGCCCTTACCGGGGCAACCATCACTTCCAGAGCAGTGGTCACCGGTGTCAACGCAGCGCTGGCCTGCGTGGCAGCTTTGGGTTAAGGAGGTGCAGACATGAATTTTCGGAAGCAACTGAAAGAAGGTCTGCTGACCAAAAACCCGGTGCTGGTGCAGCTTTTGGGCATGTGCTCTGTGCTGGCCATTACCACTAGCCTGTTTAATGGCTTGGGTATGGGTCTGAGTGTGACCATTATCCTCATCTGCTCCAATGTGCTGATCTCTGCTCTGCGGAAAGTGATTCCGGCCGAGATCCGTATCGCCGCTTACATTGTGATCATCGCCGGCTTTGTGACGGTGGTAGATTTGGTGCTCCAGGCATTTTTGCCGGAGCTTGCCCAGAGTTTGGGCGTGTTTATTCCTTTGATCGTGGTCAACTGTATTATTCTGGGACGGGCAGAGGCCTTCGCTTCCAAGAATACAGTGCTGGCATCTTTGGTAGACGGCCTGTGCCAGGGCATAGGCTATACGGTGGCCTTGGTTTGTATGTGTGTTATCCGGGAGCTTTTGGGCAGCGGTACCTTCGGTGGCGGTATTTTAAACGGTGGCGAGGGCATCCGGATCATTCCTGAGGGCTATCCTGCCATGATGATGGTGATGCCTGTAGGCGGCTTTTTGACCCTGGGTTTTGTGATCGCCTTCTTCCAGTGGTTTAACAAAAAGCTGGAAAACAGAAAAAAGAAGGGGGCAGGTAAGAAATGAACGGGTATTTGGGTTCTTTGCTTGGCATTTTGGTTTCCGCCATTTTAACGGAAAACTTTATCCTGGTGAAATTCTACGGTATCTGCCCCTTTATGGGTGTTTCCAAGAAGATCGATACTGCCCTGGGCATGGGCATGGCGGTTACTTTTGTTATGGCGCTGGCCTCTGCAGCCACTTGGGCAGTGAACGCCTTCTTGCTGGTGCCCTTTGAGCTGACCTATATGCAGACGGTGGCTTTCATTTTGGTCATCGCCGCCATTGTGCAGGTGGTGGAGATGTTTCTGAAAAAGAGCGTGCCTGCGTTGTATAAGGCCTTGGGCATCTTTTTGCCCCTGATCACCACCAACTGCGCCGTTCTGGGCGTGGCGTTGGTGAATGTGCAAAACGGCTATGATTTCCTGCAGAGCGTTGTCAACGGCGCATGCGGCGGTTTGGGTTTTACATTGGCCATTGTGCTGTTCGCTTCTGTTCGAGAGAGGGTAGATAAGGCAGAGACTCCCAAGTCCTTTGAGGGGTATCCGATTGCCTTGATTTCTGCCGGCCTTTTGGCCCTGGCCTTTATGGGCTTCTCCGGTCTGAAAATCTTTTAAGGGGGCGTGCATCGAATGGAAATTTTAATAGCGGTAGGCATTCTGGCAGGCCTAGGTTTGATTTTCGGTCTGGTATTGTCTGTGGCCTCTAAGGTGTTTTATGTGGAAACTGACCCTCGGCTGGAGCAGCTCAACGAGTGTCTGCCCGGTGCCAACTGCGGCGGCTGCGGCTATGCCGGTTGCGGCGCGTATGCAGAGGCAGTTCTTGCCGGAGAGGCCAGTGTGGGCGCTTGTAATTCCGGCGGCCCGGAATGTGCCAATGCCATGGCGGCCATTATGGGAGTAGACCCCGGTGCTATGACAAGAAAGGTGGCCCTGGTGCGTTGCGCTGGCTACCACCGCCAGGACGAGTCCGGTCAGATCACAGGTGCAAAGAAGAAAGGCCAATACGAAGGCTTTAAGGATTGTTTGGCGGCCTCTAAGGTAGGCGGCAACGGCCCTGTGGCCTGTAAGTTTGGCTGTTTGGGCTTTGGCAGCTGTGTGAAGGCGTGTAAGTACGATGCGCTGCACATTGTGGATGGGGTTGCCCGGGTAGACCGGGAGAAATGCGTGGGATGTATGGCCTGCAGTAAGGAATGTCCCCGGGATCTGATCGTGAAGGTAGAGTATGACGACCAGGTAGTTGTGCCCTGTAACTCCAAAGCAAAGGGTGCGGTGACTGTTCGGGGCTGCACCCAAGGCTGTATCGGCTGCAGCTTGTGTGTGAAAGCTTGTCCGGAGCAAGCGATTCATGTGGAAAACCATCTGGCGGTGATCGATTACACCAAGTGTAACAACTGCGGCCTCTGCGCCACAGTTTGCACCAAGAAGATCATTGAAGTGTATCCTATTACAGAGGCATAAAAATATCGGGCCACCTGTTTTTATCAGGTGGCCCGATTTATTTTTGCTTTACTCGTTCTTCAGATGTTCTTCCAGGCGCTTCTTGTCCCGAATCACATCGATATACTTGCCGTCCAGCACATCCTGCAGGTAACGGCCGTACTGGTTTCTGCAGGTCTTGATCACTTCTTCTACCTGCTCTCTGGTGATCCAGCCATTGATGTAGGCGATATCTTCCAGACAGCCGATCTTGCGGTTCTGGTGATTTTCCACGGTCATGATGAAGTTGGTGGCTTCCACCAAGCTTTCATGTGTGCCGGTGTCCAGCCAGGTAAAGCCCTGACCCAGCAGTTCTACATTCAGTTCGCCCTGCTCCAGATAGATCCGGTTCAGGTCGGTGATCTCCAACTCACCACGGGCAGAGGGTTTCAGATTCTTGGCATATTCCACCACCCGATTGTCATAGAAGTAAAGACCGGTAACACAGTAGTTACTCTTAGGGTGCTGGGGCTTTTCTTCAATGGAGATGGCGTGGCCCTCAGAATCAAATTCCACAATTCCAAAGCGCTCAGGATCATCTACATAATAACCAAAGACAGTTGCACCCTTGCCGCTGCGGGCATTACGCACAGCAGTGCGCAGACGCTTTTTCAGCCCATGGCCGTGGAAGATGTTGTCACCAAGGACCATAGCAACACAGTCATTGCCGATGAACTCTTCGCCAATGATAAAGGCCTGGGCCAGACCGTCGGGACTGGGCTGTACGGCATAGCTCAGTTTCAGACCGAACTGATGACCGTCACCCAGAAGCTCCTGGAAACGGGGGGTATCCTGAGGGGTGGAGATAATGAGAATTTCCCGGATACCTGCGCTCATCAGCACAGAAATGGGATAGTAGATCATGGGTTTATCGTAAATGGGGAGCAGCTGCTTAGAGGTCACCTTTGTCAGAGGGTACAGCCGTGTGCCGGAGCCGCCTGCAAGAATAATGCCTTTCATGTCAATCCTCCAGTAAAGTTATAATCCTGTGTAAAAAGACAGGCCAAAGGAGCTTAGCCTGCCGTTCACAAACCCAGTATACTACAGATTTCCCTATAAATCAAGGCATATTCCGTTTTTTCTACTGTAGAGCTTGACGGAGTTTTTCCAAGGCCCGTTTTTCGATCCGGGATACATAGCTGCGGCTGATGCCGGTAAGCTCGGCGACCTGCCGCTGACGCATAGGCGTTTTGCCCTCCAGGCCGTATCGGGCAACGATCACCTGTCGCTCTACATCGGTAAGTACATTGTCTACCGCTTGGCACAAAAGCCGCAGATCCTCCTGTTTGGCAAAGTTCTGTGCCATATCCTCCTGGTCGCTGACCACATCCATCAGCGCCAGGGCAGATCCGTCGGTGCCGGTTTCGATATAATCGGACAATGATACATCCTGGCTGGATTTTTTCTGGCTGCGAAAATACATAAGGATCTCATTTTCCACGCACCGGGCGGCGTAGGTGGCAAGCCGGGAGCCTTTGGAAAGGTCAAAGGTGGTGATGCCCTTGATCAGTCCGATGGTGCCGATGGAAATGAGATCTTCTTGGTTGCTTTCCTGGGTGTAGTATTTCTTCATAATATGGGCTACCAGCCGTAAATTCCGTTCGATCAGTATGTTTCTGGCCTCCAGATCCCCTTGGGCAGCCAAGGCAAGATAGTGCCTTTCTTCCTGGGCGGTTAAGGGTTTGGGAAAAGAACTGGGGGAAAGCTGCAGGGCGTAAAGCAGGCCGCTGACCATAATTAGCAGGGCGGCACTCATACGCGTCACCTCCTGCAAACAGGGTATGATGGGCGGTTTGTCCTGTATTCTTACAAAAAGCTGCCTTCCAAAACCTATCGGGGTTCGATTCCCCTCTGATTATGCCTATGCAAAGGAGAATTTTGATAGCTTTTTTTCCCAATGTCCGTTATAATAAAATTAGATATCCCCCAAAATACAGGAGGAAAGCATATGGGTTCTAAAGTTTATTTTGCCAATTTCCGTACTACCTTCCGTGAAAATTTACCCCGGAAGCTGACTCGGCTTCTCAAGACTGCCGGGATGTTCCAGGACATTGATTTTGATAACAAGTTCACCGCCATCAAAATTCATTTTGGCGAGCCGGGGAACCTTGCATATCTGCGCCCCAATTATGCCAAGGTGGTGGCGGATGCTATCAAGCAAAATGGCGGCAGAGTGTTTTTGACTGACTGCAATACTTTGTATGTGGGTCGCCGGAAGAATGCCCTAGACCACATGGATGCGGCTTATGAAAACGGCTATAATCCCTTGACCACCGGCTGCCAGGTGATCATCGCCGACGGCTTAAAAGGCACAGATGAAGCCCTGGTGCCTATTGATGGAGACTATGTAAAAGAGGCCAAGATCGGCCGGGCCATTATGGATGCGGATATTATCGTTACCATGAACCATTTTAAAGGCCATCAGGCAGCGGGCTTTGGCGGTGCGCTGAAGAACCTGGGTATGGGTTGTGGCTCCCGGGCAGGAAAAATGGAAATGCACAGTGCAGGCAAGCCCAATGTGTTCGGGGAGGTGTGTATTGGCTGCGGCTTCTGCCAAAAGTCATGCGCCCACGATGCCATCACCATCCAGGAGAAAAAAGCCTCCATCGACCACGATAAATGTGTCGGCTGCGGCCGCTGCATCGGTGTTTGCCCCAAGGATGCGGTAAAGCCGGGGGAAAGTGAATCCAATGAGATTCTCTGCCGGAAGATCGCAGAATACTCTCTGGCGGTAGTAAAGGACCGCCCCCATTTTCACATCAGCTTTGTGATGGATGTGACTCCCTACTGCGACTGCCATGGACAAAACGATGCGCCCATTGTGCCCGATGTGGGCATCTTCGCCTCCTTTGACCCGGTGGCTTTGGATATGGCCTGTGTGGATGCGGTGAACCGCCAGAGTATGCTCCCCGGCAGCGTCCTGCAGGAGCGGGAATTGACCTATGAGGATCATTTCAAAAATGTCCACCCCACCACCGATTGGATGTTCACCTTAGACCATGCAGAGAAATTAGGCATCGGCACAAAAGATTACCAGTTGATCGAAATATAACAAATCCCCCAAAGCCTTTGGCTTTGGGGGTGTTTTTATGCAATTTAGAAATGGAAGGTGTCTGCAAGACAGGCCCATTTCTGGTCCTTATCACTAAGGTTCAGAGGTGTGCCGTCTGCCATAGTATAGCCGCTTGCATCGGCGCAGCCGGGGTAGTTACCCACAACTTCCGGCCAAGTGATGCCGATAGCGGGGTCGTTCCAAGCCAGACCGCCTTCGTCGTTGGCGTGGTAAAAGTCATCGCATTTGTAGCAGAACTCTGCAGTGTCGGTAAGCACCAAGAAGCCATGGGCAAAGCCCCGGGGGATCAGAAACTGCTTTTTGTTCTCCGCAGACAGCTCTACGCCGTACCACTTGCCAAAGGTCTTAGAGCCTTTGCGCAGATCCACAGCCACATCATAAACAGCGCCGGAAATGGCTCTTACCAGCTTAGTCTGGGGAAACTGCTTCTGGAAATGCAGACCTCTGAGAACACCCTTAACGGACATGCTCTGATTGTCCTGGACAAAGGGGATGCAGATGCCTGCCTCCTCCATATCCCGCTGAGAGTAGGTTTCCATGAAATAGCCACGGTTATCGCCGTGGACTGCAGGGGTGATGACGCACAGGCCTTCAATGCCGCCTACATTTTTCTCTACTTTAATCTGTCCCATGGTTACGCCTCAATTTCTTTTAAATATCGTGCCAGAGCATCCTGCCAGGTGGGCAGGGGTGCAAAGCCGGCTGTTACCAGCTTGCTCTTCTCCAGTCGGCTGTTGAAGGGCCGGGCGGCCTTGCTCAGACCGTACTCAGCAGTGGTTACAGGATTGACCTGCATGGACACACCTGCCTGGCGGAAAATTTCACAGGCAAAATCATACCAGGAGATGTAGCCGCCTTCGTTGGTGGCGTGGTAGTAGCCGTATTTGTCGCTCAGCGCCATATCCACCAGCAACCGGGACAGGTCCAGGGTGTAGGTGGGGGTGCCGATCTGATCGCTGACCACCCGGAGGGAGTCATACTTTTTGCTCAGATTCAGCATGGTCTTAATAAAGTTGTTGCCGTTCAAACCAAAGACCCAAGCGATGCGGACAATGAAATATTTTTCCAAAGTCTGGGAAACGGCCAATTCGCCTTCCAGCTTGGTCTGGCCGTAGACATTTAGCGGCTTGTAATCCTTGCAGTCCGGTTCCCAAGGGGTTTCACCCTGGCCGTCAAAGACATAGTCGGTGGAGATGTAGATCATCTTGGCATCCAGCTTCTTTGCCACCTGGGCAATGTTGCGGGTGCCGTCTGCATTGATGGCTCTTACCTTTTCCTGCTTGTCCTCGTCCTCTGCCAGATCTACAGCTGTCCATGCGGCACAGTGGATGATCACATCGGGTTTTACCTGATTCAAGACCTGCTCTACAGCGGCCTTATCTGTAATATCCAGAGGGAAATAAGGGGCGGTGGTCACGGCGCTGCCGTCCTGGACACCGGAATAGGTGGGGGCAATGTCGCTGCCCACGGCTTCCAGTCCGCGGCTAATTAGCTCATTGACCACATCGTGGCCCAGCTGACCGCCGACACCGGTAACAAATACTTTCATAGTTTGTTCCTCACTGCTTATCGGTTGCTATACATCTTCTCGTAGTAATTCTGGTATTCACCGGAGATGATGTTCTCCCACCATTCCTTATTTTCCAGATACCAGGTGATGGTCTTCTGGATGCCGTCTGCAAACTTGGTTTCCGGCAGCCAGCCCAGCTCGGTGTGGATCTTGGTGGGGTCGATCGCGTAGCGCATATCGTGGCCCTTCCGGTCGGTAACATAGGTGATCAGGCTCTCGGGCTTGTCCAGCGCCTTGCAGATGATCTTAACAATGTCAATGTTCTTCATCTCGTTATGGCCGCCGATGTTATACACTTCGCCTACTCGGCCCTTGTGGATGATCAGATCGATGGCCTTGCAGTGGTCTTCTACATACAGCCAGTCGCGGACATTCAGACCCTCGCCGTAAACAGGCAGGGGCTTGTCGTTGAGCGCGTTGGCGATCATCAAGGGGATCAGCTTCTCGGGGAAGTGATATGGACCGTAGTTGTTAGAACAACGGGAAATGGTTACGCTCAGGCCGTAGGTGCGGTGATAAGCCATAACCAGCAGGTCTGCGCCAGCCTTGGAGGAGGAGTAGGGGGAGCTGGTGTGGATGGGGGTCTCCTCAGTGAAGAACAGGTCGGGGCGATCCAGAGGCAGGTCGCCGTAGACCTCGTCGGTGGAAACCTGGTGATAACGCTCGATGCCGTACTTCCGGCAAGCATCCATCAGCACCTGTGTGCCAAGAATATTGGTCTGCAGGAAGATCTCGGGATTTTCGATGGAGCGGTCCACATGGCTTTCAGCAGCGAAGTTGACCACAATATCGGGCTTTTCTTCTTCAAAGAGCTTGTAAACGCCTTCCCGATCACAGATGTCCAGCTTCACAAAGCGGAAGTTGGGATTGTCCATTACAGAGGAAAGGGTGCTCAGGTTGCCGGCATAGGTCAGCTTGTCCAGACAGATGATCCGGTAGTCCGGATATTTGCCCAGCATATGGAAGACGAAGTTACTGCCGATAAAACCAGCGCCGCCGGTTACGATGATTGTTTTTTTCATAAAGGATCGTCCTTTCTCTATCTCCCGGTTACCCGGGTGAATTTACATAAAATACAAATTCAGTATACTATACGTTTCCTTGAAAATCAAGCACTGGCCGCTATTTTTCGACTTTGCGTTTTATGAAAACCCCTTTTGCTATGTTCTTGATCCACAGGAAATCTTTGCTGTGTCCCCAAATCAGGAAGAAAATCAGATTGGAGCCGATCCCGGCAATTCCCAGCCGGGCAATCACCTGCAGCAACGGGCTGGTAATTGGCAGCAAACCTGCAACATAGTCCAGGGCCAGAGCCGTTCCCACAGCAGTGAGGGCATACAGGGAAAATCTTACAAAATAACTGGAAACCGGTCGGCAAAAGACCTTTCGGTACAAAAGCACCGGGTTGACCCAAAAGGTACACAGGTAGCTGGCAATGGTACCGATAAACACGCCGCTCAGGCCAATTTTCCATGCCAGCACAATGGAGACTGACAGATTGATAATACACTCAAAAATAGGTTTGTGCCGGGTTTCCCAGAATAAACCTGTGGCATTGACAAAGGTGTTGGAGCAATTCTGGATGCCTGTAAAATAAATATTTAGCAACACCAGGAACAAAACAGAACCGGGTAGCAGATATTCTGCTCCTGCCCACAGGGTAATGAAGGGCTGAAATACTACCCAGAAACAGACAAAGCAGAATCCGTAGATCCAAAAAAACACCAGAAACAAGCTGCGAAATACACTGTAGGATTTGTCGGTGGATTCTTTGGCGATGAGATTGCCTACACTGGCGGACAAGCTGCCGGTGATCTGAGTAAGATAACCCTTGATCATGTTGATGATGGTCAGGTAGTTGGAATACAGACCAACGCTGACCACACCTACAAACTTGGAGATCACCAGATTGTCTGTGCTGTTAAGCACAAAACCACCCAGCTTATGTATCATCATGCCCCGCACCCGGCGGAAAATATCCTTTGTTTCTTCTTTTTTCAGCTTTTCCTTAGGATGCTGAGTCAGGAAGGGGTATTTTTTGTCTACATACTTAGATAGTGCAAGATTGCCAAGGAAGGTGGTGATGATCTGTACCACCAAATACAGAAGGAAATTTTTCGTGATCATCAGCACCAGGATCTGGGCTGCGTTTTGCACTACGGAGAAAATATTACGGATGATCACCACCGCATAGGCCTTCTGGTCAGCGTTGAGGATAGAACCCTTGTAGGCGAATAAGTAGGAGACCACGGTGTTGGAAAGGATCAGCAAAAAAATCAGCCGCAGGTTTTCAATTCCCTGGGTATCCTTAATGAAGAAATCCAGAAATGGGGTCAGGCACAGGCCAATCATCAGCACTGCGCCGGCGACCGCCCGGTAAGCCAATTTGTAAAAGTGCATCAGCTTGGCGATCTGGACTTCGTCGTTATTGGCAATGGGCTTGTACATGCTAAAGACAATGGCAGGGCCGATACCCAGCTCTGCCAAAGAGAGCATGCTCAAGATGTTGGAGAACAGACCGTTGACGCCAAGATAGGTAGCGCCCAGCAGGCGGATAAAGATGGTGCGGCAGACAAACTGCAGGACGCTGGTAAAAATCTGTCCACCAACGCCGCCTATAATATTACGGACAACATTCTGCGTCCGGGAATTTTGGTTCATAAACGGACTCCTCAATAAAACGCCCGCACCCACTTTTTAGAAGCAGAAAGCCTCTGCACACAAAAAGAAAACAGCAGGGAAAGGGCGGTAGTTGCGAAAAATAATACAATAGGATTCACAGAATAATCCAGGATTCCGCAAATCATTTTTAGGGTGCGAATAATAAAACAATGACTTAAATAAATCAAAGTGCTGTAGGTTCGCAGGGTTTTGTAGATAGGACGGGGCTGTAGGGGCAGGTGTTCTGCCAATCGGAACAGAAACAGAGCGCAAAGGGGAACGAAAACACATTCCACAACGCCTTGATAGTTATAGCCAAACCGCCGGATATAATATGCTTCCAGCACCACCGTAGCAAAGGATACTAAAAATCCAATAAGATAAAAAGCGGTTGTCTTTTTTCTGGGGATATTTCCTAAGTAAGCACCTAGCCCCACAAACAGAAAACCGTAGAGCAGACCGTTGGAGGTAGTGGAAAACAGGCGGTAATACCAATCCACCAGGGGCAGGTCGGCAAACAAAGTATACCAGGAGGAGATGGCCACGCCGAAAAGATAGAAGATGCCGGAGATTAGAACAATTACCGAAAATGGCAACTTCTTTTGGAGCCAATAAACCAGAAAAACGCCCAAAGCCAGAGCGGGCAGATACCACAGGGCATCACCACCGCTGACAAAGAGAAGATCCCGTAGATACAGCAGTAGGTCGTTCAGGTGAAAATGCCCCAAATTATAGAAATTCAGCACCTTCCAGGGCAGCCAGATCACACACCAGATGCCATACATCCGCAAAATATGCAAAACATATTTTCTGACAGCTTGGCGGTTTTCCTCCGGGGAGGCCTCTCGGAAATTGCGAAACAGCAAAAAGCCGGAGGTGATAAAGAAGAAGGGGACAGCCAGGTTGCACAGAGTATGTAAGTAGTACCAGTTTCCAATTTCAGATACTGCAGCAAAGGGCCGGGTGTGGATGGAGACCACGATCAGGGCAAACAAAAACTTAAATAGGTCCAGCCCGGGATATTGTTTTTTTCATTCTGTAGACTCCTTGTTTTACTAGTACCTACTGGCTGAAAATGGCAGATAGCTGCTCCAAAATATAACCAATTTCAAATTGCTTGCGCTTTTCTGGCAGCAGCTGCCCCCAGGCGTTTTCAACGATGGTGTCTGCCCAATCTTGAGCGCCCTGATCAATGGGCAGGAAGCGGCACATGCCCACATCCACATCTTTGGGGACATTTGCGGAGGCAATGCAGGGAACGCCCATCAGCTGGGACTCTACTGCCACCATGCCGAAGGCTTCGGAAAAAGAGGGCAGCAGGGAAATATCCATGGCGGTTAACAGTAAGGGAATATTGGTGTTGCCGGGAAGAAAACAGATATGCTCCAGTACGCCCTTTTCCTTGGCATAGGCGATCAACGCCTGTTTTTGGGCCTCTCCGTCACCTACGATATAAAGATGGGCAGCCTTTGTTTGTAAGACGGATGACAAAACATCGATCAGGAAAGGCTGGTTTTTCACACCGCACAGCCGCCCAATATGGACCAGATTGATTTTTTCCGGGTCAATGTGAAACTGCGCAAGGGCCGCAGCTCGGTCATAGGCGGTGGGGTTAAATTTTTCCATGTTAATGGGAGGATGGATCACCTGCATGGCCGGGTCATGGATGACCTGGGGTCCAAACTTGGCAATACAGGCCTTTTGGCTGTCGCCCAGCTTGTAGTCTGCCAGCCGGTTATACATCTTTACCCGGCGATTCCATATATAGCGAATAAGGGTAGATTTTTCTTCGTTTCCGTTGAAATCACTGACTGCCTCGTGGGTGTGCATAACGATCTTGGGGATCTTCAGCTTTTTCGCGGCAGGTAGACAATAGCTGTGGTTGCTGTGGATGTATGCCACATCAAAGGCCGGGGCGTCTTTTAAGGCGTTGCAGACTTTTTTTACCATATGGTGTTTGCGGATTGTATAATTTACAACAGGAATCTGCCCCAGGGATTCGTTTTCATAATAAAAAACAAAATCGCCGTTGGCTTTGACCTCCTCATCGAAGGCGTTGCGGTTCCGGTCGGGACGGATAAAGGACATGGAAAAGCGGCTTCGATCCAAATTCCGGTAAATATCCTGGAGCAGACTGGTAATGCCTCCCAGGTTAAAGCTATTGACAAATACAAGGATACGGGTCATGGCGGATACTCCTTAATTCTTCAGGGAAAAGAGGGCTTGCAGTCCCCGGGGGCAAAGCAGAAACAGATAAAGGATTATCTTATGATATAAGCTTACATAGGGATTTTTGAAAATGGCTTTCCGGTTTTCTTTCACAAATGCGGCAATCCCTGCGGTGTAATCCTTATTGTCCTGCAGATTGCCTTTTCCCAGCATTTTAAACAGATCATTTAAAAAGTAGCGCACAATACCGGCTTGCAGCTGCGGTTTGTAAGGGCTTTCTTGGGCGGCGTAATGCTGCCACATTTGCCGGACGATTTTTATTTTATCCTGCTTCATATGAAAGCCTGTTTGGTTCATAATGCTGCCGCCCCGCTGGACATAGGCATAAAGTTTCCCGTCCAGACAGACAACGGTTTTTGCCCGGTCGGTCAAAAGATAAGTTGTGGCAAGATCTTCGTATAAAAGGCCTACCGGGTAGCGGATGCCTGCAAACAAATCCCGGTGGTATAGCTTGTTCCAGGCGTTAACAGTAAAGGCACGGTTATAGATCATGGCAAAAGAACCTGTTCCGGCAGGTAATATCTGCTGGTTAGAGGTTTGAGAAAAAACAGCATCTTCTCCCTCTTTGACAATTACACCCTGGCATACGGCCATGTCTGCCTGGGCAGAAACAAGGCCGTCTAAAAGCTGCGCATACATGGTGGGGGCGATATAGTCATCACTGTCTACAAAGCCGATGTATTCTCCGGTAGCGATATCCAATCCGGCATTTCTGGCATCGGACAGACCGCCGTTGGGTTTGTGGATTACCTGGATCCGGGAATCCTGAGCAGCATAGCTGTCGCAAATTGCGCCGCAGCTGTCGGGAGATCCGTCGTCCACCAGGATAATTTCCAAATTTAGGTAAGTCTGGGCCAGAATGCTATCCACGCATTTTTTCAGGTAGGGTTCTACTTTATAAACCGGGACGATGACGCTGATCAGTGGAAGACCTTGACCCATAACAAATCACCTCAATGTTTCAATAAATCCCATAAGGATTTGCAAATTTCTTTTAAAAGTAGCCGTCTTGCCAACGCCAGGGTTTTGCGTTGGGCCTTGCGGGGTGCGCCACCAATGTCTTTGGAAATGGCAGAAAGTGTCCGCAGATCCCGGAACTTAATGTAGGGGATATAGGCAATGGCTTCTTCTCCAATGGATTTTAAGGTTTCTGTGTAAATATCACTTAACCCCAAAACCCGGTTTTTCCAGGCGAGGTCACTTTCTGTCCAAACCCTTTTAGACAGACTGTCTACCCGGTCTACCCGGGTGTATAAAACTTCTTTTAAGTGTCCGCATCGGAATTTCCGGGAGATGGGCAGAAGCATCTGGATATCCTGTCCGTAGCGGGAGGGGTAGATTTCCTTATTGGGATTCACTTCCAAAAAAGCTTCCATCCGGAGCATATACCCGCAGGGGGTGTACACCACATTGCCGGAGATCACATTGGAAAACATCCAGCCGTCTTTGGGAACAATACCCCGGATCCGGTTTACAGGGTGTTCCAGGTCAGCTTCCAGACAGGTTTGTCCGTCGGAAAGGACAAAGCCGAATTCTGGGTGATTTTGTAAAAATTCCACCCGTTTGGCGATACTGTCCGGGGCGAGAATGTCATCGGTATCCGGCCAGATGAGATAATCGCCGGTAGTTAGTTTCAAGCCATCGTTAATGGCAGCCCCAAGGCCCTGATTTTCCTTTTGAATGCAGGAAAACTGAATGCCTGCGGCAGTGAGCTTTTCTGCATAAGTATCAATGATTTCCTGGGTTCGGTCTTTTGACCCATCGTTGACCAGGATCAGCTCTAAGGGGCGGTAGGTTTGCGCCAAAATAGCATCAAGGTAACGGCTAAGATATCCTTCTCCGTTATAACAAGGAGAGACGATGCTCACTAATTTTTCCATTTTATATTCTCCTATATTACCAGTAACAGCCATTTTCTATTTTTTGATTATTTTCGGGCTTTTCATGAAGGGCAGGTCTTGTCCAGTATTCATTATAAAGGTTCCCGATGATGGGATGATGATCCCAGCGTGCGCCTTTGATGCCAAACAGGATCTGGGTAGCACCACCTAAATGAATTGCTTTTTTTCCTGCACGTTTCAGTGCTGCGGCAAGGGGAAATCCGTATCCGCCACACCCAATAATCGCAATGTCAAAATCATGTGCCAGTGCCTGCTGTACCATAAAGTCCAGAGCTTCTCCCCAGTGGGAAAAACGGGGATCGACAGTTCCTGCAATGGTTTGCACAGCCTTCATTGTGGTTAAATCAAAATCAGGCAGCATTTCCGGATTGTCAAACAACAAACTGTGTTGACTGTACTGTCTTGCGATTGTTTCAGCAAAGGGATGGATAACCAGCACCTTTTTTCCTTGCAAAGCGCGACTCCAGGGCTTTTCAAAATAATATGGCTCTAATCCGGATAAGGGAACGAGATGTGTAGAGGAAGGTACGAAGGTATCAATTAAATAATCTTGCATAAAGGTGTTCCACACACCTAAAACAGTTGCTTCCGGGATAGAATCCAACATTTTTTCAGCAAAGAATTGCTGCATTTCTTCTCCGTAGGGGAAAACACCGGCATTTTCATGGAGTCTGCGTAATCTTTTTTCTGCGGTATGCTTTTTTACTCCCAGTTTAATACCGATCCATTCAGCCACTGCTCTGGCTTCTGTTTCTCCAAAACGGCAGATCATTACAGGATCATCAGACAACAATAGATCATAAATGGTGTCGTTTGCTTGCTTAGCATCCAGCAATGCCTGTTTTGTAAATTGGCCATTAACAGGCAAACCCAGTTTAAGCTTTGAATACTTTATTAAGTTTTTAATGTAATATTGTCCATATGTTTTTACATCCGTATGCATGATCATCGTTTTCCTTTCGGATGGGCTGAATTTTTTAGTTTCTTTCGCTTTAAGTAAAAAACAATACGACTTAACATCAATTTTTTTCGATAATACATATTTGTGTATGCGCGAAGGCCCAACTTCGAATATTCTGCGAAAGCTTTTTCCGAACGCGCCATAAAGGAAGTGTGGGATTTGATTTGAAAAGCATAGTCCAAATAATAGGTCGGTACCGGATGTAGGCACAGTGCGCTTTTCACAGAATCCAAAAAAGCTTCTGCGCGGGAAGAATTAATCAAGAGCAGGGAGACACCATTAGGAACATCCGGTTTTTCTGGGAGGTTTATAATTCCCCAGAAATCGCCAATGGTAATATCTGCATCATGGTACATGGCTTTGTTACAGGTGTAGCAGGATTTACGCAAGAATAAATTATCCATCATAGATGCGTGGAAAAAGAACTCACATCTTCCCACTGTTTGTATGGATTTGTTTTTGAATTCTTGTGTGATTCCATACTGACTCCAACCAAACACCTTGGTGCGGAAGCGATAATCGGTGAGGGTGTCTTTGTTCTTCTGTTCCAAATCCTCTAAATAGTCCTTGAAAATCTTCGGTGAAGGCACACCGTGGCAGAAAAAGTCCACCAGCAAAAGCTGATCGGCAGATCCAAACCGACGGCGCAGGCCAGAGCATTGACAGGGTGTGCCGCAGAACAGCACCCATCTGTTTTGTGCCAGGGCCTGGTCGATCCACGTGTAGGTTTCTGTTAGGTCGCTTTCTACATACTTACTGCCCCGGAAACGGGCGATCGGAATCTCATCAGAATTGCCATGGCGCACTTGCTTGGTATTCGGATCGAAGTACGCGCCGATCACAAGACCGCCCCGGGCAAGAATGTTTTCAGCCAGAGCGGAAAAGACACCGCCAGAGGAGGAGTTTTCCCGAATATTCTCCGCTTGATGCCAGCCGTAAAATGCTTTGGTGGTTTCTTTTGTGTTTTGCAGATTGTTTTCAAGAGCGTGACAAACGCCGGTGCATTTTCCGCAGTGAATACAAAGCGATTCTGCCACCTGGGGATAGAGGAAGCCTTCCGGGCTTTTTCGGAATGTGATGGCGTTTACAGAGCACACACTACCACAGGCTTTGCAGCCGGTACACCGATCTGCGACTACCTGGATCGTTTCCCCTTTGGGTAGCGGTGCAGGCAGGGGCAGGTTCTGGGTTTTCTTGGGGGGATTGTCAGCCAGAAACCGAAGGTATTCCAGAGCGCGTTCTCTTTCTGCCTGGAGCAGTATATCGGTGTGGGTGTAGTCCAGGGGCTTTAGTTCCGACACGGTGGGGGAACAGATCATCCGTTGCTCTAAAGAGAAGGTTTTTAACAGATTTTCCAAACGGGAGGGAGCTTCTGGGTTCACCACAGCATAAAAGGGCTTTTTATGGACAATGGACAGGGCGGCCCCGTGGAAGGAACTGCTGATGACAAAGTCTGCATTTTGGATCAGTCCCAGCATTTCCTGCGGGCCTGCATCGCGAATCATCTGATTGTGGTAAACATTCCGAAAAGCATCATAGGATACTAAAACAATGGATTTTCCGGTTTTTTTATGCAGTTCCCTCAGCCAGTCGTTCAGCCATGCTGGCCGATAAAGAATGTAGCACAGGATATAAGGCTTCCGTAGTTGAGGGGCTACGGAAATTGCTTGCCATTGATCTTGGGTCAGTAAAAATACTGGATCGACATGCACTTGCGCCTCTACGCCCAGCTGCGCATTTAGATTATCCTTTATTGAGCTTTCGCGGACGGAGATATAGTCAAAGTCCTGCAAATAATCTCTGTAAAGGGATTGATAGCTTGCTGGGAAAAAGGGGTCTTTCATGCTGGCAGCATAGGAGGCGCGCACAGCAGTTTTTGGGGCATAACGCAAGAAATAATTATCGGATAAGTTCGTATAGTTCCAGACCTGATCGCTTCCGGAGAGGTAGACGTCCGCTGCCGGGGGATCTGCTTGCAGGGCAGCGTAATTGTCATATTTTTTGGTTAGGGGCATTTGCGCCATAAAGGACTCAAATTTTTCATAACCACGGGTTAAAGAACGGCGATACATCAGATAAAATAAACGGTCTATGATGTCTCTGGGTGTTCTTAGAGAAGCGCTGCCGGGGCGCTTTATCCGGTCTGCATCTACTACAGCACAGTCTGCTCCCAGGGTATTTAAGGTGCGCTGCAGCGCATAGGTCTGGAGCATAGCGCCAAAATTGTAGGCGGAATATTTTGTTGTCAGCGCAATTTTCGTCATAGTTGACTCCTTAAAATCCTACTTAGGCAAATTGGTAAATGGGGGCGCGGGTGAATACAAAGTAACCCAGAACTGCAATCATAGCCAGATAAAAGACGATCTTTTCGTTTCTTCCGGGGAAGGACTTGAGGACTTTAGGCAGTAACGGCAGCATCACAAAGCCAAAGTTGTACACCAGCCGCATAGAGGAGGGGCTGACCATGGCAAAGGGGAACATCAGCCAGGCTAAGATCAGACCGTTGCAAAGATAAGTGGTGTCCTCTCCTGCGATTTTGGGGTAGCGGTAAATTGTTACCGCAGTGAATGCGATAAATAGGAGCATAAAAGTGCCCTGGGCAAAGCCGTAGTCGCCAGAGTATTGCTCGTAATCCATGAGAACCTTCATGAAGTTAAACAGCTGTGTTCTAAAAATGATCATTACGACGGCCATGATCGACATAATCAGCACATAGCCCCGGGTGATCTTTTTATTTCCTAACAGATAGAATAGTATGAAAATAAGGGTTGTCCGGTGGAACAGCGAGCCAATTACTAAACAGATCAGGAAGGGGATGGGACGCCTTTGGCGAATAAACTGATAGCCGTAAAGGCCTACCAGGGCAACTGCTACCACCTGCCGATAACCTGTCAGGGAGAACATGTTGTAGAACAGGGCGTTATAGAGCAAAAAGCTCATACAGGGGTCATCACTGTAGCGATAGACATAATTGCCTAAGGCGGTCATGAAGATAATGGCAATGATGAATTTATAAACGGTGTGACTGGAGGTAAATGTGCCGATCAGCTTTTCCAAAAGCAGGTAGGCAGGTTCATACGCCAGTTCCATATCGGGGCTTCTGAAGTACAGCCCGATCTGCTGGAACAAGGTATCCCAGCGCATAGCGGAATGGGCCCGGAATAGCTGCATGTAAGTTTCGGTATCTGCGCCTACCATATCAGAGCGCAGTCCGCTGATCAAGATCCATTGCAGACATGCAAGGGCAACAAAGAGTTGTTTCCGCTGTTTTTTCTTGCCCAGGGTATCTTCCTGGCGACGGGCGTACAGAAGCACCACACCCCAAAACAGGATCAGCAGATAATTTACAATAAAGATATTTTCTTCCAAGGCCTTCCCTATGTTGCGGAAAGCGCCTAGGATCACCATGCCGGGCTGCTTGTTTTCTATTACGGTTTTTTGATCCTCTAGGATATAGGAGATCAAAACAGAATCCAGGTCGTTATCGGGGGCGATGTCCATTTCTTTCCAACTTACCCGGTCGCCTTCAAAGAAGACCCGGTACAGGTTGTTGTTGCCATGGAAAACATGGCTGTCGATGGTAATACCGGTGGGGATGTAAACGATTTGGATAGTGCCATCCAGGGCGTAGGGGTAAAGCCGGTTGACACCGGAGGACAGGGTGAGCTTCTTTAGGTTTGGACAGCCGGCAAAGGCATAGGAATAGATGCCGTAGGGGTTGCCCCGGAAATCTTCCGGCAAGGTCAAGGTGTCTGTCTCTGTTTCACAGGTCACCAGAAGGGGGGAGTTTCCTGTCCAGAAGGTGAATTCCCCTTCTGTTTGCAACAGGCTTTCCTCTGTGGGGTCTGTGTGGATGGCCAGGGCGTGTTTTGCGATGCCGCCGTAGGTGTCTTCCTCCAGGGTAATAGGCAGGGAGGAGAAGTTAAAAATTTCCAACAAGGAAGGACAGTTCCGGAACGCATCCTCCTCAATGTCCTGTAAGGTCTCCGGCAGGGTGATCTGGCGGAGTAGCTGACAGTCTGCAAAAGCCCCTTGTCCGATGCTCTGAATCGCATCAAGCGTAAGATTTTGCAATACGGAGCAACCGGCAAAAGCTTCACTGCCAATATTCTCTACCTTTGCCAAAGAAATATTAGAAAGTTTGTAGCAGTCTTGGAAGGCTCGGTCTCCAATGGAGACGATGCTGGTTGCTTGAGAGAAAGAGGTTAAGTCGGAACAACCAAAGAAGGCGTCGCTTTCAATAGTGTTCAGTCCTTCGCCACCGGTAACGGTTTCTAGGCCTGCATTGTAAAACGCTTCTTTGTTGATAGCGGTGATTTCGGCAGGGATATCCAGGGTTTTCAGTGCGGCACAGCCGCTGAAGCTACGGAAAGTAATGGTAGTCATCCCGGGGGAGAGAGTGACCTGGGATAAAGCGCGACAGCCTCGGAAAGCGTGGGTGTTAACATAGGTGACAGATTCCGGCAGGTCGATAGAGAGCAGACTTTCACAAGCGTAAAATGCCGCGGGGTCAATGAATTGCAACTGCGGCGGCAGAGAGATCTGTTTCAGGCTCTTACAGAAACCAAAGGCCCAAACATTAATGCGTTCAAGTTTCGGAGGCAAGGTAACAGATTCCAAAGCGGTGCACTCATAGAACAGATAGTCGGCAAGCTGGGTCATGTTAGCGGAAAGGGTAACTTGTTTTAGATTGGAGCAGCCCCGGAAAAGGTTTTCTCCCACGGTGGTAACGGTATCAGGCAGGCCTACCTTGACCAGGTGCTTATTATCCTGAAATACTCCAGGGGCAATTTCGGTGACGGTTTGCCCATCAATGGTACCAGGAATTTCCAGGTGGGTATCCTGGCCAGAGTAGGCGGTGATCACACCGTTTTCCACAGTGAACGCTGTTGCCGGGGCCACTGTGGCGGTCACAGAAGCCTCTGTAGCGTGGGCAACCGTTGGGAGCAGACTGATCAACAAAAGCAGTGTCAGCAGTCCCATTATTCGATTGTAAATTCTCTTTTTGGACATACGGACTCCTTCTGTATCGCGGGATATTATCCCAACAGTTTCTTTCTTAGTTTTGTCATTAGCTTTTTTTATCGCCATACACAAACTGCCGAACAATACCTTCCAGTTTGCGGTAAATGGCAACGGGCAAGGGCATGCCCAGATGGCGACGCTGTTACACAGCAGATAGCTATCATCACCTTCTGGCGGGGTAAGCACCTAAGTGACGATCCATAAAATCTTCACGATATTATCTCTTTCATATTTTGTAGCAGAGCGTTTTGGATGGTAGTGATGCGGTGGTTTTCTTCGCCGCAGCGCCAGGCGTTTTGCCCGTATTGGTAAATTTTCTCTGGATTTTTCAGCAGCGTAAGTAGCTGATCCTGGGCTGCATCTAAAGAGGTGGCAACCACTGCGGCCTGGTGCCTTTGTAAGTATTTTATCGAGGCGCAGCGCAGAGGGCCTACGGCAAAGATACATTTTCCATGGTGGAAGTAATCTACTAGCTTTGTGGAGAAGGACAGCCGGCACAAAAGACTTCCTTTCAAAGAGAAGGGCTCAATGTGCACAAGCACATCGGCTTGTTTTTGAAGCTTTTGCACCTGGCTTTCTGAGATCTTTCCGTGGAATGCGCTGATATTTTCAATGTTAAGTGCGGCAATCTCTTTGTCAGACAAGGGTGTTGCCGAGTAAATATCTAAGGTAACTGCCGGTAAACAGTGGGCGTTTTTGGCAAGGGTCTTACATAAGTGCAGCAAGGTTTTGTATCTGCCGCTATACAAATTGCCGGTGTATAGTAGGTGAATCGGCGAAGATACCGGATTGACCTTCGGGCCATCGGCAAAGGGATAGCCTTTGTAGAGCAGTTCTGTCCGCACTTTTAAAGATTTGGCGTATTCTTCCTTCTGTTCCTGGCAGATGGTGTAGAGGATGCTGGCTCTTTTTGCAAGCTTCCGGATGCTGGCTCGCTGCATCAGCCGATCAATCCAAAACAGGGGGGACAGGGAAAACTGCCGCAAAGAGTAGATATCATCCCAAGCGTAGGCAACCAGGGGGACTTTTGCATAGTCGGATACAAAGCAGGCAAGGCGGTTTAAATACCGCTTGTCCTGCAGCTGGGCAAATACGATATCCGGCTGGAAATCATCAATAAAGGCTTTTAAGGCGTTAGATTTCCAGCGTCCCAGTTGCCAAATTAGTTCCCGCATCCACAAAAACACTTGCAAGCGGGAGCGCTTGATCCATACAAGGGCAGAAGATTCTGCGCTATCGGTCTTGGGTTGGGAAGGGTCTTCCCGCATCCCGGGGTTCAGCTGGGGGTGTAGCATGTTCTTTAGAAGCCCTGCTTCGGAAATTTGAAAACAGGCGGTGGAGACGGTGTTATCGGAAACGCCTGCCTGGCAACAGATATTGGCCACGGTTACATCGGGCATTTGGGCAAAGATATTGGAATAGGAATTGCCTACGCCGTTATCGTTGCGCCACAATACATCTGTTACCACAAGCACTTTCATGATACGCTTAGCTCCTTCGTTTCTGTTTGTTTCAATAGTTGCTGTTTTCTTTCTGCGATTTTCTCACACAGCAGTTCGCTGTCAAAGTGGTGTACAACAAAATCATACGCTTCTTTTCCCATGGTTTTATACCGCCCCTGGGCCTGCATGTACTCCATGGCTCGGGCAAGAGCAGCCGCATCCCTAACCGGGACGGTCAGACCGGTGATGCCATCCAAAACCACATCTGTCGGTCCTGGAATTTTGGAAACAATGGAGGCGGTTCCCATGGCGCCAGCTTCAATGATTACATTGCCAAAACCCTCCCGATAGCTGGGAAGCAGTAAAACATCCATGGCGGCATAATAAGGGGCGATTTGGGAAACAGCAGGGCAAATCAAAATGTTGGGATTTTTTTGGGCTGCTTCCCACAGAGCGCTGTCTAAGGTGGAAACACCCTCCTGGCTACCTACGATCAGACACTTACAATCCTGCGGTATTTTGGAAAATGCCTGTAGCAATTCGTTGATGCCCTTATCCCGAGTAATTCTGCCTGCAAAACCGAATACCATATCCTTTGGACCAACGCCAAGGTTCTGGCGAATTTCTTCCCGCCAGGCTTGCCGGTTTGCTATGTCAAAGCGCTTTAGGTCCACACCACCGGTGCTGCCATGGGCAACGACTACGGCTTTTTCATCCGGGAACAATCCTTCCCGGATACCCAGGGTACGGTTGGATTGGCTGACACATTCAATGTGGGTCGACAGCCAGCAGGAAATTTTTTCCAGAGTTTTCAAAATAAAACGGCCAACACCTCGTGCGCCTAAGTACCGCAATCCCATCAGATGATAATTTCTGATATTTATCCCGGCAACTTTCGCCGCGATGGCGGCGCAAAAGGCAGCATTGGGGGTGGAGTATTGCACCAGGTCATAACGCTCCCTGGCAAACAGTTTTTTTAATTCCCGGATTGCCAGGACTGTTCTTCCCAGGCTGATGCCCCGGGGGATCGCCACAGGCACATAGCGGACAGAACTGCCCAGTTCTTGCTGTAGAAGAGGATCGTGATCGCAAACTACAGTTACCTCATAACTCTGGGACAACCGCTGCAGCTGAGGAATGAAAAAAGCGCGAATGGTCAAAGGGATGGTTACAACATAGCAAATTTTCTTCATAGGGTTACCTTTGTGGGGTTACAGTTTTTTAGCAGGAACGCCTAAGTAAGTACCGGGCTGACAGATATTTTTCACTACCACAGCGCCTGCGCCAATGGTACAGTTTTCGCAAATGGTCAGATTGTTGCTAATAACTGCGCCAATGCCTAAAAAGGTGTGCTTTCCCATGTGTACAGTGCCGGCAAGATGGCTGCCGACGGTGAGATGACAATAATCGCCTACCACGCAGTCGTGGTCTACAGAGGCGCAGGTGTTGATGATACAACCTTGTCCGATGGTTGCGTCAGGGTTTATTACAGCCCCTGCCATCACGATGCTGCCTTCACCGATCACGGTGTTTTTGGCAATTACAGCGCTGGGATGAATTAAGGTGGCGACGGTTTTTTCTGCTTGTACAAGCTGTTGTTGCAGTTGCTCGCGCAGATGAGAATTGCCAACGGCAATGAAAAATTCCCAATTCTCAAAGGACAGGGCTTGGCTCAGGGTGCCTAATACCGGATAGCCGACCCAGGCGGTTAAGGCCTGGTTGTCGTCTAAAAAGGCGATCTGATCATAGCCACAAAGCCGGGCGATGTCAGCTGCCACTTTTCCTTGACCGCCAGCGCCAAGAATCATTAGTCTTCTCATCGGATTACCTCTTTTTCTGTAGTGCCCATGAATGGCTCCATAGTGGCACTGGTGTCGCTGTGAATTCCGTCTCGTTTTAATACCGTTTTCACGGTGTCCCATAGGATGCAAATGTCGGTTTTTAGGCTGATATGTTCTACGTACCATACATCCATATCAAACCGCTCTTCCCAGGAAAGAGCGTTACGGCCGTGGGCCTGGGCGTATCCGGTCAGTCCCGGGCGGACAGTATGGCGTCTGCGCTGGTGGGCGTTGTACAGGGGTAGATACTGCACCAATAAAGGGCGGGGGCCTACAATGCTCATATCACCCATGAGAATATTTACCAGCTCCGGCAGCTCGTCCAGACTGGTGGAGCGCAGAAACTTTCCGTACCGGTTCAGTCGCACCTCGTCCGGCAAAAGATTTCCTGCGGAATCCTTCCGGTTGTCCATGGTGCGAAATTTCAAAAGATGAAATATTTTTTCGTTTTTCCCCGGTCTTGCCTGGCGGAAGAAGGGGTTACCTCTCATACAGACAGCACCGGTCACGGCCAGGATCAACAGCACAGGAGAGAGGATGCACAGGGCTGTCAGACTGAAAAGAATGTCCAACAGGCGCTTGAAAAATCTTTGATACATCTTGAGCCTCATTCAAAGCAGGGGTGGGATAGTCCTGCTGTTCATAGCATTTGTTTTTGGATACAGAAACCCACAATTACTTTGCTCCTGCCGAAACGGTCTCTTTTTGAGAGGGGGCAGGATGATAAGTGGTTACGATCTGGGCCACCAGCTGGCGAATTTCGTCATTTTGTCCGGCATAGGAGGCGTTCATCAACTCCTGCAGCTGCTGCAGGAAAGTATCTTCATCAAAGGGGATGGGGCAGCCGATATGAATCAGCTGGTTGGGGGTAGTGCGCAGACCTTCCTCACCCATCAGCTTTTCTTCATAAAGCTTTTCGCCGGGTCGCAGGCCGGTGTAGGAGATTTGGATATCCACATCGGGCTTCAGTCCGGACAGGCGGATCAGATTGCGGGCCAAAGTGTCGATTTTCACCGGTGCGCCCATATCCAGCACAAAGATCTCACCGCCCTGGGCGTAGACACCTGCCTGCAAAACCAGGGACACTGCCTCGGGGATGGTCATGAAATAACGGATAATGTCGGGGTGAGTCACTGTCACAGGGCCGCCTTTGGCGATCTGCTCTTTAAAGCGAGGGATCACAGAGCCGTTGCTGCCTAAGACGTTGCCAAAACGCACCGCCACAAATTCTGTGGTAGGCGCATCGGCCTCTTTGGCAATGTCTTGCATTGTGCCGTAGGGATCCTCGGTATGGCAATGCAGGGGGCAGAGCTGACGGGCAGTTCCGGTGCGGATCTTCCGATCAAAGGATTGGATAACCATTTCACAAAGCCGCTTGGAAGCACCCATAATATTGGTGGGGTTCACCGCTTTGTCAGTGGAGATCAGCACAAACCGCTTACAGCCGTTCATCATAGCGGCATAGGCGGTTTTGTATGTACCGATGGCGTTGTTTTTAATGGATTCGCAGGGGCTGTCTTCCATCAGCGGCACATGTTTGTGGGCAGCGGCATGGTAGACCACCTCTGGTTTATACTGTTCAAAGACCTGGTTGATACGACGGCTATCCCGGACAGAACCGATAAGCACTTCCAGATTTAGATCCGGGTACTTGTCCCGCAGTTCCAGGCCAATGGTGTGGGCGCTGTTCTCGTAGATATCAAACACGATCAGCTGCTTGGGGTTATGCTTGGCGATCTGGCGGCAAAGCTCACTGCCGATAGAACCGCCGCCACCGGTGACTAAGATCACCTTGCCGGAGATAAAGTCATAAATTTCATCCATCTGTACCTTAACGGGCTCCCGGCCCAGAAGATCCTCAATGTTGACCTCCTGCATAGCGCTGGCTTTGATGCGGCCGGTGACAAGCTGGAACATACCGGGCAGGGTTTTTAGCTCACAACCGGTTTCTTTGCAGATGTCCAGAATATCCCGCCGCTGGGCAGCGCTGGCGCTGGGAACGGCTAAGTAGATCTTTTCGATATGATACTTTTCCACATTCAGAAGAATATCCTCTCTGCCGCCTACAATGGGAACACCGTCAATATAGCGGCCCCATTTGTTGGAGTTGTCGTCGATGATACAGCAGACCACCTCGTTGATCTCCTTAGCGCTGTGGATATCCCGCAGGATCATCTGGCCTGCAGAGCCTGCGCCGATCAGCATGACTCGGCTGGTCTGGGCGGCCTGTAAGCTTTTTAGCCGTTTGCTTCTTTCCAGAAGGACAAAACGGTAGCCAAACCGGATCACGATTACCAGAACAAACTGGATTCCCATACCCAGGATGTAGTAGGAAATGGGCATCCGGGCAAACAGCAGGGTGATTGCCAAAATATGGAAAATGCCGGTGATGACACAGGCGGTTAAACAATGGATCAGCTCGTTGTAGCTGGCAAACCGCCATAGGCTGCGGTAAAGGTTGCAGAAATGAAATACCAGCAGACTGCAGATGGTGTAAATCGGGATAAACTGCAGCCAGTGTATCAGGTATGCCTGGGGGATGATGGAAAATTGACAGTCAAAACGCAGCCATAGCGCCAAAAAATAAGCACCATTAACCACAACGGTGTCGTAGATCATCAGCAAAAAGGCGATGATA
The DNA here is from genome assembly GCA_045661025.1 of Faecousia sp. Taxonomy (GTDB): domain Bacteria; phylum Bacillota; class Clostridia; order Oscillospirales; family Oscillospiraceae; genus Faecousia. The sequence goes on from JAZREX010000044.1 coordinate 27,321, forward strand.
TGCCAATGCTCCGGGGCAAACGGCTTTGCTTTTTTGCTCTCTTCCGGCAGGCGAGGGGTAACGGTGTTAGAGGATGTGCTGTTATGATATTTCATAATTCCGGTCTCCAAACAAGTTGATGATATCAAAGGGAATTTTGTGTTATGTATATAAAAAACCAGGGGAAAGATAAGGACAAACCTATCACATTATACGATACTTTATATAATATACCGCGTTTTAAAGAATCTGTCAATCTATACATTGCGTTCTTTTAAATTGAAATAAAAGTTGTTAACAATTTTTTTAAATCCGGAGTATTGACTTTTTTAGCACTCTCTGGTATAGTGTGCTTAGCACTCAGACAAAAAGAGTGCTAAATCAGAAAACGGAGGTCGGGCATGGAACTGACAGAACGGAAAAAAAGAGTTCTCCAATCGGTGGTGGACCTGTATATCCGCACTGCCGAACCGGTGGGTTCAAAAGCAATTTGCGAGCTGCCGGATATGAAATATTCCTCTGCCACCATCCGTAATGAAATGGCAGATCTGACTGCCATGGGCTATCTGGAACAGCCCCACACCAGCGCCGGCCGGATCCCCTCTGCCGCAGGTTATCGGCTGTATGTGGATGAGCTGATGCTGGATTATCGGCTGAGTATGGATGAGACCAAATCCATCAACACCGCCATTGAAGAAAAAATGCAAAAAGTGGATAAAATGGTGGAAAAGGTGGCAAAACTGGTATCTCAGGCCACAGATCTTCCTGCCATTTCCATGGCGTCCAGAAGCCGTGGCACAACCGTAAGCCGGTACGATCTGATCCTGGCAGGACAGGGCAGCGTGATCTTGGTGATGCTGCTGTCTGATGAAGAGATCATCAATAAGCTGATCAAACTGCCGGTGGTTTTAGAGGAAAGCGATCTGAAGGTGCTCTCCGCTGTGCTCAATGCCACCATGACAGGCATTTCCCAAGAGGAATTCACCCCGGAGCTTTTAGAGCGGGTGATGGGAGCATCCGGTGTTGCCGCCAGCTTAGTGCCGGTGATCATGGACTTTGTTACAGACACTCTGCGTAACCGGGGCAGCACCAACATGGCAGTGGCCGGACAGATGCGGCTGCTGACCCAACCGGAGTATCGGGATGTAGATAAGGCCCAAAGGCTTTTGACCACCTTGGATGAAGAGGCCCTTGCCAATTTGCCAGCGGTGATGGAAAACGCCAATGGAACACAGGTGTTGGTAGGTCCTGAAAATGTAGCCCGGGAGCTGAAAGATACTTCTGTGGTTATGACAAAGTTTGACATCGGCGATGGCATGCAGGGCATGATCGGTGTGGTAGGTCCTACCAGAATGGATTATGCGAAGGTTACGGCCCGGCTGAGCTATTTTGCCGAAAGCCTTTCTAAGATGTTTGCAAAGCCGGAGCAGATCGCCCTGCCCCAGGCGGAAAATCCCCACAAGGAGGAATAATCGTGGCGAAGAAAGAAAAGCAAGAAAAAACCTGTCAGGAGGAAGTAACCCCTGTAGAAGAAACCCCGGTGGAAGAAACTGTGGAAACCGAAGCGGTGGAAGTCAATCCTTGGGAGGAAAAATACAACCAAGCGCAGGATGCGTATTTGCGTTTAGCAGCAGATTACGATAACTTCCGCAAGCGCACCATTAAGGAAAAAGAGCAATCCTACGGCAACGGCAAATCAGATGCCATTGAAAAGCTTTTGCCGGTGTATGATAATCTGGAGCGGGCACTCAACCAGCCCACCGAAGATGCAGCATACAAAAAAGGCGTGGAAATGACAATGGCGCAGTTGGTAAGCATTTTTACTGCTTTAGGCGTGGAAATTTACGGCGAAGCAGGGGATGTATTTGATCCCAATTTGCACAATGCCGTCATGCACACAGAACAGGCAGATACTCCCGAAAACACCATCACCCAGGTGTTCCAGAAGGGCTTTAAAATGGGTGAAAAAATCGTCCGCTTTGCTATGGTGCAGGTGGCGAACTAAAACAGGGGATGTGTTCGATTCCCCATTGCTTAAGTAAACTATTTTCTTTTAGGAGGAATTTTATTATGGGTAAGATTATTGGTATCGATTTAGGCACAACAAACTCTTGCGTGGCTGTACTGGAAGGCGGCGAGCCTGTTGTGATCGCCAATGCAGAAGGCGGTCGCACCACTCCCTCTGTGGTGGCATTTTCCAAGACCGGTGAGCGGATGGTAGGTCAGGTTGCAAAGCGTCAGGCTGTTACCAACGCAGACCGCACCATCGCATCTATCAAGCGTCATATGGGCGAGAACTACAAGGTTACTGTAGACGATAAGAGCTACACCCCTCAGGAGATCAGCGCTATGGTGCTGCAGAAGCTGAAGGCAGACGCAGAAGCTTATCTGGGCCAGCCTGTTACCGAGGCTGTCATCACAGTGCCTGCTTACTTCTCCGACGCCCAGCGCCAGGCTACCAAGGACGCCGGTAAGATCGCCGGCTTAGAAGTCAAGCCTATCATCAACGAGCCCACCGCGGCTGCGCTTGCTTATGGTCTGGACAAGGAAAATGAGCAGAAGATCATGGTTTATGACCTGGGCGGCGGTACTTTCGACGTTTCTATTCTGGAGATCGGCGACGGCATCGTGGAAGTTCTGGCTACCGCAGGCGATACCCGTCTGCGCGGCGACGACTTCGACCAGAGAGTGATGGACTATTTGGGTGCTGAGTTTAAGAAGGCTGAGGGCATCGACCTGTCGGGAGACAAGGTGGCTATGCAGCGTCTGCGTGAGGCAGCTGAGAAGGCAAAGATCGAGCTGTCCGGCATGACCACCACTGTGATCAACCTGCCCTATATCACCGCTGATGCCACCGGCCCCAAGCACCTGGACGTTTCTCTCAGCCGCGCTAAATTCAATG
>JAZREX010000045.1:0-9187 GCA_045661025.1 Faecousia sp.
CCGACGCACGCCGGTGCCGTTACCGACTTGTGCCTGAACTCTTCTCTTTTATGTATATTTGAAATATGCACCTCAACAGTCGGTATTCCCACTGCCTTTATTGCATCGTGGATTGCATAGGAATAGTGCGTATATGCTCCCGGGTTTATAACCATAGCGTCAATTTTTCCGTATGCTGAATGTATGGCATCTATGATTGCACCCTCTGTATTACTCTGAAAAAATTCAATCTCCACACAAAGCTTTTCTGCCTTTCCTCTCAGCATTTTATATAATGCCTCAAGATTTTCACTGCCGTAAACCCCCGGCTCACGGACACCGAGCATATTCAGATTCGGTCCGTTTATCACCAAAATGTTCATAAACCAAAGCTCCTTTTGATCTGCGCTGCGGCAACAGACGGGGTGTTGTTGTTTTCGATCACCACATCTGCCGTATCAAGATAAATGGGATAGCGTTCTTTGTAACGCTGGAAAATGGCGTCCTTTGTGGAAGATAGGGGTCTATCTTCGGTGGGGATCAGCTGCTCTGCATCCCTGTCAAGGAAAAATACCTTGCCGTTTTGTTTCAGCAGGTCCATATTCTCCTGCTTCAAAATTGCGCCGCCCCCGGTGGCGATGATGCACCCTGTTTCGGATGCAATACTGCCTATGACTTCTGTTTCTAAATCCCGAAATGCAGCCTCGCCCTGGGTCTTTATGATCTGGGCGGGGGGAGCGCCAAAGGTTTCTTCTATCAGCGCATCCGTATCCAGATAGGGTCTGCCAAGCTCTTTGGCAAGCAGCTGTCCTACTGTGGATTTCCCGCTGCCGGGCATGCCGGTGAGCACGATGTTTTCCTTTCCGGCTTTGAGCTTCCGGTAGATCTGCTCGGTCAGAGAATCGGGATATTTGGTGTCCAGAAAAATCTCCGATGCCAGCACCCCTTGCCGCACCAGCATATACAGGCCGCCGGCTGCCGGTACGCCCAGTTGTTTGGCCCGTTGGACAAAGGCGGTACGCAGGGGATTGTACACCGCATCGATCACACCCCGAAGATCTGGAAATAACGCTGGGTCTATGGGCATCCCTGCCTCCCGGGAGAACATTCCCTTGGGGGTAGTGTTGATCAGCACTTGGGCATCTAGGTGTTCTTTTTCCACCTGCTGGTAGGTCAGCACACCGGGTTTTTCCTCCCGGCTGACCTTAAAGACCTGCGCCGCGCCCATATGCTTTGCCACCGCCATGGCGGTGTTAGATGTGCCCCCTGTGCCAAAGATCAAAACCTTTTTGCCTGTCATGTCAATGCCTGTGCGACGAATTAAGTCAGACAGGCCGCCAAAGTCGGTGTTATAGCCGTAAAGGTCGCCATGGCGGTTGACAATGGTGTTCACCGCCCCAATGGCAGCGGCAGTAGGTTCTATTTCTTTTAGGAAGGGAATCACATCCTGCTTATAGGGAATGGTTACATTGATGGCGCGAAAATCCCGTTCTTCCATAAACGCATCCAAAGATCCCATAGGGATTTCCCGGAGTTCATACAAATAATCCCGGATTTCCTTATGAATCTCTTTGGAGAAGCTATGATTCAGATGTTCCCCAATGCAACCGTATAACATAACTCAATCTTCTTTCAAAAAATAGTCAGTTCCATACCGCCCGGCCAGCATATCATACACAGCGATGGCGGTAACGGCGTCAATGACGATCCGCGCCCGATGGACGATAGCCGGGTCGTGTCTGCCCTTGATTTCCAAAGTGGCAGTTTCCTGTTTCAAAATGTCCACTGTCTGCTGGGCTTTGGCAATCGAGGGGGTAGGCTTCATGGCGCAGCGGAAGATTACAGGCATACCGCTGGTGATGCCGCCGCCGATGCCGCCGTTGTGGTTGGTTTTGGCCACCACCATACCTGCTTCATAGCACAAAGCATCGTTGGCTTGGCTGCCTTTCATCTCTGCCAAGGCAAAGCCGTCGCCAAACTCCACGCCCTTGACGCCGGGCACAGAGAACAAAATGTGAGACAGCATACTCTCAAAACTGTCAAACCAAGGCTCGCCTACGCCGGCAGGTAGCCCTATAATGGCAGTTTCCAAAACACCGCCAACGCTGTCGCCCTCTGCCTTTGCCGCCAGAATGGCGTTCTGCATAACCTCTGCCTTTTCTTCGTCTAAGGCAGGGAAGAGGCTGCCGGAAAGGGTTGCGATATCTGCCTTTAGATCGCCAAAGGGTCGGTCAGAAATCCCGGCACACCGGGAAATATGAGTGCCGATGAAGATCCCCTTTGCCTGCAAAGCTGCATGGCAGATGGCGCCGGCAGCCACCAGCGCCGCGGTGATCCGGCCGGAGAAATGCCCGCCCCCCCGCTTGTCTTGATAGCCGTGGTATTTGCACTGGGCAGGATAATCTGCATGGCCGGGGCGCATCAGAGCGTCCATGGCGGCATAATCTGCGCTTTTGGTATCTTGGTTGTAGATCAGAATGGTCAGGGGTGTACCGGTGGCAACACCGTTTATCGCGCCGCTGACGATCTCAAATAGATCCTTTTCCTGCCGGGAGGTAGAGATATTCCCGCCGGGTTGCCGCAGATGCAGCATTCTGCGGATATTTTCTTCGTCAATGGGAAGTCCGGGGCAAAGACCGTCTACCACCGCTCCGATGGCAGGGCCGTGGCTCTCACCGAACAAGGTTACAGCCAGATGGTGTCCGAAGGTATTTTTCATTTCGCATCACACCTCTTTTGCAAAAAGGAATAGACCTTTTCTTTCAGGTCTGCCAGAGGAATGGACTGGAGCTGGTAGCTGCCAGCCTTGGGGGCGTATACCACAGTGATGGTATCCCCGGAAAGCTTTTTATCATGGGCCATGGCCTGCCAGACCGCATCGGGGTCGGCATCGCAGGTGGTGGGAAGATTTAGCTTTTCCAAAAGGGCTTTCACTCTGGGCCGCAGGTCATCGCTGCACATGGGCAGCATGCCCAACGCCACACATTCGCCATGGTAGAGCGTGTCCAGCCCTACGGCGGTTTCAATGCCGTGGCCAATGGTATGGCCGAAATTCAGCACCCGGCGAAGCCCAGCTTCTTTTTCGTCGGCCTTTACCACCGCTGCCTTGATCTTTAAGGATGCGGCAATGATTTGGTCAATGTGGGAAAGGGCATCTTCCTGCTCCAATAGGGCCAGAAGATCCTCATCGAAATTGACAGCCATTTTCACCGCTTCGGCAAGGCCACCCGCGATCTGCCGCTGGGGCAGGGTGTTTAGCACTTCCGGATCAATCAGCACAGCCTTAGGCTGATGAAATGCGCCTACGCAGTTTTTGATATTGTCCAGATCAATGGCCACCTTTCCCCCAACAGAGGAATCTACTTGGGAAAGAACGGTGGTGGGAATGTTGTAAAAATCGATGCCCCGCATAAAAGAAGCTGCGGCAAAGCCAGAAAGATCTCCCACAACGCCGCCGCCTACAGCCACCACGCAGTCGGTGCGGGTAAAGTTGTGCTCCAGCATAGTACGGCAGAGCATTTCAAAGTTTTGCAGGTTCTTGCTGCTCTCACCCTGGGGGATCGTAACGATCACAGCCTCTTTACAGCAGGCGGCCACGGTGGCGGCATATTGGGCAGGCACGCCACTGTCAGTTACCACCAGTACCTTCCTGTCCAGCTGCATATACTCATTTGCATGGGAAAGTGCGCCCCGGCAGATGGTGATCTTGTAGCTGTTTTTCAAGGGAACAACAATGGTATGAGAATCGCCGGTACAATCTATCAGATCCTGCTGATAGCTTCGGGAGATGGCCATGGTAGATCGCATGAAATCGGTGTAATAGCCCCGCAGGGTCTCGTCCTCTACCCGGGCAGCGCCGGTTTGAATCACAGCTTCTTCCCGTTTTGCATCTAAAATGGGCATGTTGTGTTCTTTTTTATACTGGGCCACCATCTGAGCAGCTTCCATCCGCCGGACAAACAGATCTGCCATTTGGGCATCTACTTCGTTAATGATTTGTCTGGCTTGTTGTAACAGGTCCATAACTCATTCTCCTATTAAGCAGCGAGGAATCGAACACCGATAGCCCCACAGCGGTCCTTTTATTTGTATTTCTCTTATCTTCCTTGCCTTGCGCCAGCAAGGCTGCGTCATGTGCGCAAAAATCCAAAGCAAAAATACTCGCTGTGGGGTGCTGCGCAGTTTTGGGAGAGTAGCTTCCTTCAAGACAAGGAAATTTTCGCAGGGAATACCCGTTGGTATTGGCAAGGAAATTTCCGCCGTATTGGCGGGAAGCTGCCTTCCAAAACCTATCGGGATTCGGTTCCTCGCTGCTTATAAAGGTCTGCCAGCTTCCGGAAAGCAGGCAGGCTGCGGCGGACTTGCTCTGTGGTTACGCAGTAAGCGATCCGGACATAGCCGGGATAGCCAAAGCTGTCCGCAGGTACGAAAAGCAGGTCAAACTGCTTTGCCTTTTCGCAGAAAGCGGTGGCATCCGGCTCTGGGGATTTTAAAAACAGATAAAATGCCCCGTCGGGATACACGGCCTCAAAGCCGTAGTCTGTTAAGGCGTTATAAAGCAGTTTCCGGTTTTCGTCATAGGCGGAAATATCCGCCGTGTGTCCTAAGCAGGTCTTCACCAGTTGCTGGAATAAACTGGGGGCGCACACATAGCCCAGTGCTCTGCCTGCGCCGCATACCGCATCAAAAATCTGCCCTGCGCCCTCTGCTTCCGGGGATACCAGGATGTAGCCGATCCGCTCGCCGGGCAATGACAGGGATTTACTGAAAGAGTAACACACAATGGTGTCTTTATAGAAAAGGGGAAGATAGGGCACTTTGGTGTTCCCATAGACGATCTCCCGGTAGGGTTCGTCTGCGATCAGATAAATGGGATGGCCATAGGTCTTTGCCTTTTTCTCCAGCACCGCGCAAAGGGTGTCGATGCTCTGTTGGGTCAGCACTACCCCGGTGGGGTTGTTGGGGGAGTTGACGATGACGGCCTTGGTATGTGGGGTGATGGCAGCCTCCAAAGCTTGGGGGTCAATTTGAAATGTAGCTTCTGCGCTATTGACTGCTACAAACTTTGCCCCGGCTTTTTCTACAAACACCCGGTACTCAGGGAAATACGGGGCAAAGGCGATCACTTCGTCGCCTTCCTCTGCCAGAGCAGTCAAGGTGATGGCCAAAGAGGCGGCAGCGCCTACAGTCATATAGATACAGCTTGCTTCGGCAGCGAAGCCGTAAGTTTGGGTTACATATTGGGCGATGGCCTGACGCACCTGCAGGTCGCCGGCGGCAGAGGTATAGGCATGGAGCGTTTCCGGCGGTGTTTGCAAGAGCAACGCCTGCAAGGTGTCTGTAACGATCTGGGGCGCGGGAACGCTGGGGTTGCCCATGCTAAAATCGAACACATTTTCTGCGCCCACTTCTGCTTTTCTTTGATTGCCATATTCAAAGATATCCCGGATCACAGAGCGGTGTCTGCCCAGTGCCAGCATCGTTTCGGAAACCATATCCATACCTCCCAACAGAGAAAGAAACTATACAAAAAGCCCTGTTTGCCCCCGAAAAAAGGGTGCAACAGGGCAGTCATAGACTGTGTTACCACGCGGCTTCCCACTCCTTGTAAAAGGAAGGGTACGCATACACCCCATGGCGTTTCATAATTATTGCATATTTTACCACACAGGGTTTGCAAAGTCAATTCTTCCCCCCTCCAAAAACCTACGAAAAACAAGGAAAAACCCATGGAATTTGCCGAAAAATCTCATTTGACTTTGACATTTTCTTCTATCTGGGGTATGATAGCATCACTTTGTAGGAAAGAAAGAAGATACCCAACATGAAAATGAAAGAGATACTGTTTGGCATGCGGGCGGGAATGCCTGTGTGCGTGGGATATTTTTCCGTCAGCTTCGGCTTTGGCGCTATGGCCGTTGCCCAAGGGCTGACGATCTGGCAGGCGATCTTGATCTCTGCCACCAATTTAACCAGCGCCGGGCAATTTGCAGGCCTTACGGTGATCACCGCCGGGGCAGCCATCATCGAGATGATCCTGACCCAGCTGGTGATCAACAGCCGGTACGCCTTAATGAGTCTTGCCTTGAGTCAGCGGTTAGGGCCTAATGTAGGAACAGGGATGCGCTTGCTTGGCGCATTTTTCAATACCGACGAGGTCTTTGCGCTGGGTATGTCCAGAGGGAAATTTTTGACCCCCAGTTTCTTTATCGGCGCAGGCTTGGTGGCGGCTTTGGGCTGGACCTCCGGCACGGCCATGGGGGCGATTGCCGGATCTATGCTGCCGGCATCTGTCCGGATGGCCTTGGGGGTCATGCTCTACGGGATGTTTGTTGCCATTGTTGTGCCACAGGCAAAGGAAGAAAAGCCTGTTTTGATCGGGGTGCTCCTTGCCCTTGTGTTTAGCTGCTTGTTCACTTGGCTTCCCGGGCTGAAGCAGATCTCTGCAGGCCTTGCTATCGTGATCTGTACCGTGTTGGCAGCTGCCATCTGCGCGGCGCTGTACCCGGTGGAAGATGAGGAGGTGGCCCAATGAAGATCTATGTGTACATTCTGGTGATGGCGGTAAGTACCTATCTGATCCGCGCCCTTCCTCTGACCCTGTTCAAAATGCCCATCCGCAACCGCTTTTTGAAGTCTTTTTTGCACTATGTTCCCACAGCCTGCTTGGCGGCTATGACCTTTCCTGCTATCTTATCTGCTACAGACCATATGATAAGCGGCGCAGCAGGCCTTGCCGTGGCGGTGGTGCTGGCGCTGAAAAAGAAAAGCCTGATCGTTGTGGCCCTGGCCAGCTGCGTTACGGTGTTTGCTGTAGAACAGCTGATAAAATTCCTATAACCTGTGAGATGTAATTTTTTGGGGATGGCTATTGACAAGGGAGAAACCTTGTGCTTAAATATAGGAAATAATACCAAACAGACGTTGACGGAAAATTCGCGTTATTTGAACGCTCCAGAGAGCCGGCGGTTGGTGTGAGCCGGTGCGGTAGGATCTTGCGATCTGATTCCTGAGTCGATCTTGTGAACACAGCAGTTAGTAATGAGATCCGGGTTCTCCCGTTATCGAGATAGGGCTTATTAGAGTCCGATGAGGGATTCTCCTTTGGGAGAATAAGCAGGGTGGTACCGCGAATCTATTTATTCGTCCCTGAGATCGTAAGATCTCAGGGATTTTTCATTTATCTTCAAGGAGTGAATTAGTATGAACACCATCAAACTGTCTGATGTTACCATGAAGCAGGTGGCCGACGGCTTTAGCCTGTCTTTTAAAGAGAAGATCGAACTGGCAAAGCTATTAGATAAGCTGGGTGTTTGTGTCATCGAGCTGGAGGGCGTGGACAACGCCCGCATCGACAGTCTGCGGATCAAATCTATCGCCGCTGCAGTTACAAACAGCACCGTTGCTGTGCCTGTCCGGCTGACAGAAGAAAGCCCTGCCCAAGTCTGGGCGGCTCTGCAGCAGGCCAAATCCCCCCGTTTGCAGGTTTGCGGCGCGGTGAGCGCAGTGCAGATGGAGTATCTGTATCATAAAAAGCCCGACGCTATGCAAAAAGCCATTGTTGACACCGTTGCTAGCTGTAAGGCGCTGTGTCCGGATGTAGAATTTTTGGCAGACGATGCCACCCGGGCAGACCCGGCATTTCTGGCAGACACAGTAAAGGCTGCCATCGCTGCCGGCGCAACTACGGTTACTTTGTGCGACACCGCCGGTTCTATGCTTCCCGGTGAGTTCTCCGGGTTTATCAAGGGATTATATGAAGCTGTGCCGGAAATGAAGGCGGTCAGCGTTGGCGTGTCCTGCTGCAACGCCTTGTCTATGGCAGATGCCTGCGCCATCGCTGCGGTGGCAGAGGGGGTAACAGAGGTGAAGGCTTCTGCCTATCCCATCGACACCGCCAGCGTTGCCAATCTGGCAAAGGTGCTTACTGCCCGTGGGGATGCTATGGAAGCAAGCTGCGCTGTGCAGATGACCCAGCTGAGCCGGATCATGGACCGGGTGAGCCAGATCTGTCAGGCAGGCAAGAACAAGGGCTCTGCCATGGCGGCAGTACAGGTAGATTCCGGCATTTACTTAACCGCCCACGATGATGTGGCTGCGGTGAACAAGGTTGCAACCCTTTTGGGCTACGATCTGTCGGAAGAGGACAGCATGAAGGTCTATGAAGCCTTTAAGACCATCGCCCAGAAAAAAGAGCAGGTCAGCACCAAGGAGCTGGATGCAATCATCGCGTCTGCGGCTCTGCAAGTGCCCCCTACATATACCTTGGACACCTTTGTGATCACCTCCGGCAACACCATTTCTTCCACAGCCCATATTAAGCTGATGAAAAATGGCACGGCCATGGAGGGTGTGTCCATTGGCGACGGCCCTATCGACGCGGCCTTTGTGGCCATTGAAAAGATCACCGGCTGCCACTATGAGCTGGATGATTTCCAGCTGCAAGCAGTTACCGAGGGTCGGGAGGCCATGGGTCAGACTGTGGTGAAGCTGCGCAGTGGCGGCAAGGTGTACTCCGGCAGAGGTATTTCCACGGACATCGTGGCGGCCGGTATCCACGCCTACTTAAGCGCCCTGAACAAGATCGTCTATGAGGAGGAAGAAGTATGAAGCTCTCCTTTTCTACCAGAGGTTGGCCGGAGCTAAGCTGGGAGGAAATGGTGGAAACTGCGCTGGATATGGGCTTTGCCGGTATCGAAGTGTATAACCTGCCAAAATTTTCCCAGATGAGCGCCAAGGGCGGCCCGTTCCACCCTTACCAGACCGCAGCAACAGCCCGGGATCTGCGGCAGAAAAAGCTATCGATCCCTTGTTTTGATACCTCCTGCGATATTTCTTCCGACCCGTCGGCAGTAGACACATTGTTAAATCTCATGGAAACCGCCAAAAATGCCCAAGTGGGCTATGTGGTGGCCTGCGCCTTGGAAGACAGGGAAACAAAGGTCCGGGCGGCTTTGGAGGTGCTAGTGCCTGCGGCAGAAAAGTGCGGTGTGTCTTTGCTGCTGAAAACCAGCGGCATCTATGCCGACACCGCCCGGCTGCGGGCCATGATGGACCAGTTTGCCAGCGACCATTTAGGCGCTTTGTGGGATGTGCACCATCCTTACCGGGATTTTGGAGAAAGCGGCGACACCACCATTAAAAACTTAGGCGCTTATGTGCGCCATGTCCACCTGCGGGATTCTGACGATGATGGTGTCTATCAGCT
>JAZREX010000046.1:0-23873 GCA_045661025.1 Faecousia sp.
AGTTGATGTGATGTGTTGTCTTCCTAAGACCGCTTGGCCTCCGACTTGGTCAGCAGCAGCGGGTGGCCATCGCCCGGGCATTGGCCATGGATCCCCAGGTGCTGTGTTTTGACGAGCCCACCTCCGCGCTGGATGCGGAGGCCACCGGTGAAGTCCTGCAGGTCATCCGGGGGCTGAAAAATACCGAAAACACCATGATCGTGGTCACCCACGAAATGGAATTCGGCAAGAGTGTGGCCGATGTGGTGATCTATATGGCAGACGGTGTCATTGAGGAAATGGGCACCCCCCAGCAGGTATTTGAGAATCCTCAAAGTGAAAAGACCCGCTCATTCCTGGGCAGCAGCCTGGAAAAATTCTGACAGGAGGATCCCCTATGGAACCCATGACCAAAGAACAGAAAATTCTCTCCCTTTGCGAGTTGCTGGCATCTATTGAAGACGAAGCCGATATTGCTGCGCTCTTTGAGGATCTTTGCACCCGCAAGGAGCTGGAAAATATGGCCGAGCGACTCTATGCGGCGAAGCTTTTGCTGGAAGGCAACACCTACAATCAAGTAATGGCTCTATCCGATATCTCTTCCGCTACCTTGAGCCGTGTCTCCCGCTGTGTCCAGTACGGAAAGGGCTATGCAAGATTACTAAAGTAGCAACTGGTATCATCTTTGAAACGGGATTCGTATGGATCCCGTTTTTTGTGTATTTCGTTGGATTCTTTTTCTCTCTTTGGGTGGTTTTCCCGATTGACACAGGGGGATATCGTCGGTATAATTATACTCGTAGGATTATGTCCCATTTGTGACAATGATCTTACATATCATACTGTATTTTTTTGGCTGTTCACAGCCAAGGAGGTAATTTACAAATGGATGTTATGAGCAGACTGGCAAACTCCGTCGTTGTCCCCGTTGTGGTTCTGGACAAGGTCGAGGATGCCATCCCCACCGCAAAGGCAATGGCAGCCGGCGGCGTCGATACCATGGAGATCACTTTCCGCACCGCATGCGCTCCCGAAGCCATTAAGGCCGTCGCAGAGAACTGTCCCGATGTTCTGGTGGGCGCAGGCACCATCATCAACGTTGAGCAGGCCAAGCTGGCTGTCGAAATGGGTGCCAAGTTTATCGTATACCCCGGTTTCAGCGACGAGGTCGTCGGCTGGTGTGTAGAAAACGGCATTCCCGTGGCCCCCGGCTGCGTCACCCCCACCGAGATCATGGCCGCTCTGAAGCACGGTCTGAAGATGGTCAAGTTCTTCCCCGCCAATGTCTACGGCGGTCTGAACGCCATGAAGAACCTGTCTGCTCCCTTTGTGGGTCTGAAGTTCCTGCCCACCGGCGGTGTTAATACTGCTAACATCAAGGAATACATCGACGCCCCCTTCATCCATGCTGTCGGTGGCAGCTGGGTCTGCCCCAAGGCTGATATCGCAGCCGGCAACTGGGAGAAGATCACCAATCTGTGCCTGGAGGCCCGTAAGGCCGCCAAAGGCGAATAATCTGTAATTGACTTAGAAAGGAATACATACAATGGCTAAAATTATTACTTTCGGTGAACTGATGCTGCGTCTGCAGCCTTATATCTACGAGCGCTTTGTCCAGTGCGACCACGTGGAATTCACTTTTGGTGGCGGCGAAGCCAACGTTGCTGTTTCTCTGGCTAACTACGGCATGGATGTCGCCTATGTCACCAAGCTGCCCACCCACGCCATCGGCCAGTCCGCTGTCAATTCCCTGCGCCGTTATGGCGTAGACACCAGCAAGATCGTCCGCGGTGGCGAGCGTGTTGGTATCTACTTCAACGAGAAGGGCGCTTCTCAGCGTGGCTCCGTCTGCATCTACGACCGTGCCTATTCCGCTATTCAGCTGGCTTCTCCCTCCGATTTCGATTGGGATGCCATCTTTGAAGGCGCTGAGTGGTTCCACTTCACCGGCGTCACCCCCGCTCTGGGTGCTAACCTGGTTGAGATCTGCAAGGAAGCCTGCAAGGCTGCCAAGGCCCGCGGCATCAAGATCTCCTGTGACCTGCACTACCCCGGCAAGCTCTGGACCCGTGCCCAGGCCCGGGAAGCTATGACCGAGCTGTGCCAGTATGTGGATGTTTGCATCTCCAACGAAGAGGATGCCAAGGACGTATTCGGCATCGAGGCAGAGGCCACTGATATCTACGGTGGCAACCTGAACCACGAAGGCTACAAGTCCGTTGCAAAGCAGCTGGCTGACAAGTTTGGCTTCGAGATGGTTGCTATCACCTTGCGTGAAAGCCACTCCGCTTTCGACAACGGTTGGAGCGCAATGCTGTACAATGTAGCCAAAGATGAGTACTGCTTCTCCAAGAAGTACAACCTGCACATTATCGACCGCGTTGGCGGTGGCGACTCCTTCGGCGGCGGTCTGATCTACTCCCTGCTCTCCGGCAAGGACACCCAGGCAGCTGTTGAGTTTGCTGTTGCAGCTTCCGCTCTGAAGCACTCCATCGAGGGTGACTACAACATGGTCACTGTTGCTGAGGTAGAAAAGCTGGCAGGCGGCGGCGGCTCCGGCAGAATCCAGAGATAAAACCCATAACAAAAAGGCAGATGCGAAATTCGCATCTTCCTTTTTTATTGCAATTTTTAGTTGTTACGGAAGCGAGCCAGGAAATCCTTTGTTTCCTGCTTCTGGGGGTTGCCAAAGACTTCCTCCGGGGTACCTTCCTCACAGATCACGCCCTGGTTCATATACACCACCCGGTTGCTTACATCCCGGGCAAAGGCCATTTCGTGGGTCACCACCAACATGGTCATGCCCTCCTGGGCAAGGCTCTGCATAACACTGAGCACCTCGCCCACCATTTCCGGGTCCAGAGCAGAAGTGGGTTCATCGAACAAAAGCACTTCCGGATTCATAGCCAAAGCTCGGGCGATAGCTACACGCTGCTTCTGGCCGCCAGAGATCTGCCGGGGTTTTGCGTTGATATAAGGGGCCATTCCTACCTTCTGCAGGTAGTACATGGCGGTCTCTTTTGCTTCCTGCTTACTTCTTTTCAGCACCTTGGTCTGACCCACCATGCAGTTTTCCAACACGGTCATGTTGTTAAACAGGTTGAAAGACTGAAACACCATACCCACGTGGGCACGGTACTCATGGGCCTTCACCTTGGTATCTGCCACATCGGTGCCGTGGTACAAAATCTCACCGGATGTGGGGGTCTCCAAAAGGTTGACACAACGAAGGAGGGTGGATTTACCGGAGCCGGAAGCGCCGATGATAGAGATCACATCGCCCTTATTGACGGTAAAATCAATATCCTTCAAAACCTCGTGCGTGCCAAAGCACTTGGAAAGATGCTTAATTTCCAAAATGGTATCCATATCAGCGTCCTCCTCTTGTGCTGCCGTTGCGGTTTTTCAGAGCGATCTTAATCCGCTTCCGGTATTCCTTGCTATACTCATCGTAATTACTGCCCTTTTCCGGATGGCTGTAAGTGCCGGCAGTCATGGTAAGGCTGTCGCCCTGGACCAACTCATAGCTGGAACTGCCATCCATCCGCTTTTCCACCCACCGCAGCAGGAAGGAAGCCGCCAGGGTCATCACCAGGTAGCCCACCATCTCAATGGCAGCAGAGGGGAAATACATATTGTTCACGCCGGTGATATACCGGTGGAAAGCGAAGAACTCTGTAAAACTGATAATAAACATCACAGAGGTATCTTTTACATTGATAATAAAGTTGTTGCCGATCTGGGGCATGATATTGCGCAGTGCCTGGGGCAGGATCACATTGGTCATGGTCTGGAAATGGGTCATACCAATGGCCTTTGCGCCCTCAGTCTGACCGGGATCGATGGAGATGATACCGCCCCGGACAGATTCTGCCATATAAGCACCGGTGTTGATAGAAACGATCAAAATTGCCGCTGTCCACACATCACTAAACCGCAAGGCGTTGTCGGTAAAATAGGGCAAACCGTAGAAAATAAACACCGCCTGCAGCACCATGGGCGTACCCCGGAACACTTCCACATATACCCGTACCAAGATCCGGATCAGGCGCAAAATGCAACGCTTAAACAGATTGTCATTCTGGTTATAAGGAATGGTGTTGAGAATGCCACAGATCAGACCAATGATACAGCCAATGAATGTGGCGACCAAGGCCAGAATCAAAGTGTTTTTGATGCCGTCTAAATAAAAGCTACTATACTTGGACCACAGCAGCACCACATCCTGGCCCAAAGCAATCAACTTGTTCACAAGAAACTCCTTTCACAGCATTTCCTCCGACCCCAAAAGGCCGGAGGAAATCTGCATACACTTATTACACTTCGGGCTGTACAGCGATGGCGTCATCCATCATCTTATTGAAGTCAGCCTCGGTCATCTTACTCAATACATTATCAATGGCATCTGCCAAAGTGGTGTTGCCCTTCAGCACAGAAATGCCGATGTTAACGTTCTCATCACGCTCCTGCTGGGAAGCAAACTGGAAGTCAGCTTCAGGGGTAGCGGAGAAGTCCAGGATCACCAGGTTGTCATCCTTGGCGACCGCGCCCATAGCGGTGGGCATATCGGTGCAGACAAAGTCTACAGTACCAGTTTGCAGCTGCATCAGCATAGCAGGAGCAGTTTCAGCAGGAGGCAACAGGTCAGCATTCTTGATCTGGGGCAGGCAGGAATCGTACCAGATGGTACCGGACTGCGCAGTGCACTTGCCGCCGGCCAGATCTGCAATAGACTTAGCGTTGGCGAAAGCGCTGTCCTTGGTGGTCAAGCACACGATGGTTGCGTAGTAGTAAGGACCAGCCATGTCAACTTCTGCCATACGGTCGGCAGTCATGGACTGACCGGCAATATTGGCATCCATGGTCTTGGACTGAACAGCGGGACACAGGGAATCCCATGCGGAGGAAACGATCTCCAGCTCCCAGCCGTTTTCCTCGCAGATCTTCTTAGCGATCATAACATCGTAGCCGTTGGCATAAGCGCCGGGGATGTTGGAAATGGGAACAGCACCGTTGCTGTCATCCATCTGGGTCCAGTTATAAGGTGCATAAGCACATTCCATACCAACAGTCAGCACACCGTCCTCTACGCCGGTAAATGCAGCATTGTCACCAGTCTCGTCAGTGTTCTGCGCAGGAGCGCATGCTGCCATAGAAAGCAACATCACAACTGCCATCAACATTGTAAATAACTTCTTCATTTTTCTTCAACCTTTCTTTTTCAAAAATAAATCGGATCGCTTCGTCAAGCGATCCGACAGTAATAGCAATAAAATAATCTGATATCATTGCGACACTGCCTCGATAGCGCTTCACAAAGTTTGTGACAGTCCGGCAGATATTCTCTGACGACCCAGCAGAAAAGACTCAGGCATCTTCCCACTTCGGCGGATTCCCCTTTCCAAGAAAACGGCTGCCTGGCCTTGCTTTCTTATACTAATGAACTCCGCACCTCTATCTAAGCGATTCAATTTTTCACTATACTAGCACGCAAACGCCATTCTGTCAACCCTATTTTGAAACTTTTTCCACCACAGTTTGACATTTGTCCGTGTATCTGGTACTATTGGCCCATAACGATTGAGAGGTATCCTTATGAGATCGCACAAAATACGCTTACTGACAGCCATGGGCATTTTCGGTACCATCGGCATTTTCCTGCATAATTTTCCCCTGTCCTCGTCTGCCACCGCCTGCTTCCGGGGGCTTTTCGGTGGCGCGGTGCTGCTGCTGTTTTTGCTTTTATTCCGCAAACCTAATTTTCGTGGGATCTGCAAGTACCTTGTGCTGCTGTGTCTTTCCGGCATGCTCATGGGCATCAACTGGATGCTGCTGTTTGAAAGCTACCGCTACACCACAGTGGCCACCGCCACCGTGTGCTATTACCTTGCACCCGTGTTTCTTCTTTTGGTATCTCCCATTTTGGGAGAACGGATGACCAAAAAAAAAATATTGTGTATTGTCATCTCCCTGGTGGGCATGGTGTTTGTCAGCGGTATCACCGAGGACAGCGCCGGAAGCAGCAATCATTTGCTTGGTATCAGTTTGGGCGTAGGCGCTGCCGTGTTTTATGCCCTGGTCATGATCTGCAACAAAAAGCTGGCACAAGTACCGCCTATGGAAAAAACCGTGGTACAACTGCTGGCTGCCGGCCTTGCCATGCTGCCCTATGTGCTGGGTGAAGGAACGATCCACATGGCAAGCTTAGACGGTTTTGCCTGGTTCCGGCTGCTGTGTCTTGGCTTGGTGCACACCGGCATCGCATATCTTCTGTATTTTGATTCTGTGGGGCACTTAAGCGCCGCCACAGTGGGCTTATTCAGCTATCTGGACCCGGTGGTGGCTATTTGCCTATCCTGGCCGCTGTTGCAGCAGACCATGACCCCAGCAGCGATCTTTGGCGCTGTATTGATCTTAGGCAGTGCCTTATATAGCGAATGGAAACCGAAAAAAATCGGCAATCAGGAATCCTGATTGCCGATTTCTTTATCCATTCATATCCACCATAGTAATACCGGAAATGCCCTCTAAGGCTTCCGGACGGTGGGTAACCACAATGGCCTTTTTCCCCATGCGGCGCAAATTTTCCAGCACCGCTTTTTCTGTGGGCGCATCCAAAGCAGATGTGCATTCGTCCAACAAAAACACAGGTCGGTCCATCAAAACCGCCCGAGCGATGGCCAATCGCTGCAGCTGCCCCTTGGAAAGGCCGGTATTATTTTCTCCCAGCACAGTGGATACCCCCTGGCTGGTGTCCAAAATAAAGGTTGCCTGAGCGATTTCCAATGCCTGTATGAGCTGCTGCTCGGTAATATCCGGTTTTACCAACCGGAAATTTTCCATCACCGTACCGGAAAACAAAGCGTAGTCCTGGGGTACATAGGAAAAGATCTGCCGGGTGGCTTCTGTACAAGAAATCTCTTGCCCACCGCTTTGCAAATACACCCGTCCCTGCTGGGGCTGATACAGTCCCAGCATCAGCTTAAACAAGGTGGTCTTGCCTTTTCCGGACATTCCTGTAAGGCACGCCCAATCCGACAAATCAAACCGAGCAGAAAAAACCTCCAGCACCGGCTCTTCTCCGGGATAAGCAAAGGTAACATCCTCAAATACTACCTGGTTGATTTCTTCCGGCATATCCTGCGCTTTCACACAATCATCCCGTGTCAGCACATCTTGCAGCCGCTGGGTCGCCACTTCCACCTGGGCAAGTCGGTTCCAAAGTCCGGAAATGCCTAATACCGGTGCCCGGAACAGATTTAACAGCTGGATCATGGCAGTCAACCCGCCATAGCTCAACCCGCCTTTGGCCACCTGCCCGGCACCCCACAAAAGCAGCGTACCGCTTCCTGCCAAAGACAAAGACTGGATCAAACTGTTGGCAGATACGCTCCAAAGTCGACGGTAAAATTTGGCCTTCAGGCTGGCTTTCAGCCGTTTGGCAAAGCCCATACCAATGGTCTTTTGAATCCCCAGACTTTGGATCAGCTCTAATTGCTGCAGATTCTCCTGCATAGAGGCCATCATCACCTCATCTGCGCTGCGCACCTTTCTATGATGCTTTTTCATCACCGGGCGGAACGATGCCGCCAAAGAGCCCACCGCCACCGCTGCTGCCAAAAACACCAACGCCACCGGCAAGGACATCATGCATACAACGCAGAAGGCTGCCAACAGCCGCGTGATCTGTCCCACAAAGGCAGGCAGCGCATGGATCACGCCATCACAAACGGTGTTTACATCCTCCATGCCCCGGTTCATCAGCTGCCCGCTGTGGTATTGTCCCAAGCGAGCGCCCCGGCTGTATACTGCCGCTAACAATATCTCCCGACGGGCATTGGCACAAAACAGCTCCGATGTGCTGGCATAATACCAGCTAAGTAAGCCATGGACTGCTACCAACGCCAGCAGATCTGCCGCCAATGCCAAGGCCCAGAATCCAAATTTTTCTGCGCCATTCAACGCTTCATCGATGACATATCTGGACAGCACCGCCATAGCAACCTGCAGTAGCGCCTGTAGCATTGTCAAAACACTTAGCAGTATGATTCTGCCGCCATAGGGTTTTAATACCCGGCGCAAACCTGCCCTGTGTCCTTCATTCTTCTTCATGTTACTTCCCTAATAAAGCATCAAAATCAATGATGCCGTCTGCATCTCCTGTGTAGTTTTCATCCTGATTGTCCTCATCAGACTCCGAGTCCTCAGGGATATCCTCCCCTTCTTCTACACCGATTTCGGGTTCGTTTTTATCCGGGTTAATCGGAATTTCAATATCGCCCGGGTTGCCGCCGGAGTTGCCGCCGGAGTTGCCACCGGAGTTGCCACCGAAATTGCCACCGGAGTTGCCACCGGAGTTGCCACCGGAGTTGCCACCGGAGTTACCGCCGGAGTTGCCACCGGAGTTGCCGCCGCCTTCCTCGGTAGTTTCCTGGGTAGTCTCCTGGGTTGTTTCCCCAGTAGTATCCTGGGTAGACTGACTCTGCTCCAAGGTTGTACTTTCAACAGAAGAACTTTCCTCTGTCGGGGTTTGCCAAGGCCAGAATCCATCCACCATACCCACTGCAATAATACAAATTACCAATACCGCTGCCAGGCATCCAATCAGCACCAGCAGTTTTTTCATATTCTGATCCATTTTCATTCCTCCATGTTGCTTTTGTGTGTCCATCTGCCAACCCGCCGACGCAAAGCAATGTAAGCAGGCCGCAGACAAAATAGCCCAACCCACAATCCGGTATAAAGCCGATAACCCGGATGGGTCACAGAATAGGTTTTTCCCTTCCGGGTAAAGCCTGTCATGACCGCCAACAGTTGCTGCCGGAGAACCTCCTCTTTTTCTGCCTGGTTATCCCCGCAGCATATGTATCCATCCTTCGTCGCCCCAATAATTCGATGAAGAATATATTTCCCATTCTCCCGGCGGTAAAAAATCACATCTCCGATTTTTTCCTCTCCGGTCACAGGTGCCAGCTGCACCCGATCCCGACAATGATACACCATAGGCATCATACTATAACCAGTCACATTCAGCTGGGCAACGCCACCGTTTTCCAGCTGCACCTGCACCAGCTTTGCTACCTGTTCCACCGGAAGCACAGAGCGGTTTACTTTCATAGCTGCCCCTCCTGCATACCCTGCCGGGCCATATAAGCCGCTGTATCTTCCCGATTACAAGTCAGCTTCCACACAGGCACTTTGGTCAAAAGATCCCCTACCAGCTGCAGCTGTTTGGACATCTCCTCCTTGCTTCCCAGTTTCCATAAAGACTGGCTGAGAAAGCGGCTTAATGCATCTGCAGGTTGCATCCGTTCTAAACGGTTTTCTTCTCCCCGATGGACAAAGGCAATGCCCCCCACCGGATACCCTGCCGGGGTAGACAGATTGTGTTTTCCTGACCAGGGCGTGCCGTAGGCGATCCACACTCCATCCTGGCATCGCAGCACCGGCTTATCATCATTGATATAAGTAGCACCAAACAGGCGGCACCATTTTTCCGTATGGGTAGACTTTCCTGTGCCGCTGGGAGCAGAAAACAAGTACGCTTTTCCATCCAGCATCACCGCAGAGGAATGTAAGTACACCCCATCAAACTGTAGCAAAGCCTGAGAAAAATATCTTCCCGTACCCATATACTGAGCCATATCCAGCGTCTGCAAATGGGGATTTAGTTCGAGGATATACTGGTCATCACAGGTAAGCACCATATCCGCAGGCCCTTGGGCTTCCGTCTCATAGGGAGCTGCCCGCAAAGCCGTCCGCCCGGAAACATCCATATCCACTTGCAGTCCGGCAATTTCATATCGCTTCATGAAATGCTCAATCCTCCAAAATGGCCTTTGTGGGCAGAAGCTTTTGAATAAACGCCTTTACATCCTTTGTCGCGACCTCTTCCGTCACCTCATAGCGCTCACACATTGCCTGGCAAAGAGACTGCTCGCTTTGCCCGTTTTCCAGCAATTGCCACAACCAAGCACCTGTGGCATTTAATGTAATCATTCCGGGAAAATCCACAGTAACCTTTCCCACCGGCACTAATACCACAGTGCCTGCCACATCCTGCAACAAAAAGTCTTCATTGCGTCTGAACATATTTTCTCCTCCAAGCGGGTAACATCTATAATATTTCAGTGTAATTTTACCACAAAAGCCCTACCCTGTCAACAAACGCGCCCTCACCGAACAGGCGCAAAACAACTGCCTGGATTTTCATATAGGGGCTTGACATTTTTTATTTGTATGCTATAATTTTACCTGTTCCACTTGGAGGCTTAGCTCAGCTGGTTAGAGCGCATGCTTCACACGCATGAGGTCGATGGTTCGAGTCCATTAGTCTCCACCAAAAAAAGAAAGACCACCCAATCGGGTGGTCTTTTTTTCGTGAACGCGGGGCTCGAACCCATAGCAGTGCAATATGCCGGTGGCATATTGATGACGCCAATGCGAACACTGGGGAACGAAGGGAACGCCGCCTGTGGCGGAGTCAAGTGACCGGAGTGAGTGTCTGCGGTCGGCAATGGACGAAGGCGCGCTGTCGCCGAGGACATTCGCCGGGCACCGCAACAGGGGGCTACAATATTTTTTGTCTAGAAGGCAAAAATGCAAATCGAGTCCCGTAGTCCGTATCCAGAAAACACGCCTCCAACTTTCTCCCTTGACGGTAGCTACCCCCTTGGCTATAATCAAGGTATCTATCACTGTAAGAGGAACTGACTATGCAATATGCGCCTATGGTGCCGGGGATATTTCAGGCCCGCCCAAACCGGTTTATCGCCCATGTGGAGATTAGCGGCAATGTGGAAATCTGCCATGTAAAAAACACAGGGCGCTGCCGGGAATTATTACCGCCCGGAGCAAGGGTATGGTGTCTGCCTGCCCAAACGCCCAACCGCAAGACTCCCTTTGATTTGATCGCTGTAGAAAAAGGCAACCGACTGATCAATATGGATTCCCAAGCCCCCAACGCTGCCGCAAAGGAATGGTTATTAAACGGTGGACTGGGCAAGATCGAAAACTTGAAAGCAGAAACTGTGCTGCAAGATTCTCGGTTTGATTTTTCCTTTACCAAAGATGGAACTCCCTGCTATCTGGAGGTCAAAGGCGTCACCTTGGAACAAGATGGGATCTGTGCTTTCCCGGATGCCCCCACCGGGCGGGGTGTAAAGCACTTAAGAGGCTTAAATAAACTTGCAAAAGCAGGCTTTGGGGCGTACGTTCTTTTTGTAATTCAAATGGCAGATGTGAAATACCTACATCCCAACGATGCCACAGACCCCGCCTTCGGCGAAGCCCTCCGGGAAGCCGCCCAAGCAGGAGTGCAGATCCTGGCTATGGACTGCGACGTTACTGCGGATTCCATGACCATTCGAAATCCTGTGCCCGTAAAGCTATAAATTATGCCCCGACCTTGCGGTCGGGGCATTTTGTTTTATAAAGTTTCCAGCAGCGCTTCCAGCTGGCTTAAGCTTTCCAGTTCATAATCCGGTGTAATGTCATTACAGATGGGTTTATGCTGTGGATTGATCCAGCAGGTGGCAATTCCAGCTTGGATGCCCCCCTGTATATCCGAGGTCAGGCTGTCGCCTATGATCATGGCTTTTTTCGGATCAAAGCCGGGGATCTTTTCAAAGCAGCGGCGAAAATACTCCGGATCGGGCTTATTTGCGCCGATCTCGTGGGAAATAAAGATATCCCGGAACAGATGGCGAATATTGGCGCTGTCCAGTCGCCCATGCTGCACCCGGGCCGTACCATTGCTTGCCAGGTACAACTGATATTTCTTTTCCAAGGATTCCAGCGCCTCTAAGGCCCCAGGCAAAAACCAATGTCCTTGGGATAAGTGTTTTTCATAGCAGCGGGCGCACAGGGTGGCATCGGCCGTCATGTTCAAGGCTTCAAACAAGGTGGCATAACGGCCCACCAGAACCTGGTCGCGGGTCAGTTCCTTTCGCTCCAGGCGCTCCCAATGCTCCCGGTTAATACGGCTGTACAACGCCCGAATTTCCTCTGTAGGTGCAATCCCAAACTCCTCCAAAGTCTTTCCCAGAGCGATCTTTTCCGCCTTGTGAAAATCCAGAATCGTGTCATCCAGATCAATCAGCAGAAACTGATACATGGCCTTTTCTCCTTGCGATTTCATTGGCAATTTTGGCAAAGCCTGCAATATCCAAGGTTTCCCCCCGGACATTGGGGGCAAATCCGCAGGCTTCGATCACTTCCCCTGCCCCGGCTTTTCCCAGCTCCGGGAAGCCGGCTGCCAGACCGTTTTGCAAAGTCTTACGCCGCATAGCAAAGCTTGCCCGGACAGTACGGAAGAAAATATCCTTATTGAGGATCTCCCAGGGCAAAGTCCTCCGGGTACGCAGAGTGATCACCGCAGAGGTTACCTTGGGTTGGGGCAAAAAGCAGCCTGCCGGAACATCGAACAACAATTCCGGCTCTGCATAAAACTGACAAAACACCGTAAAGGCGCTATAATCTGCCGTACCGGGCTTGGCAGCGATCCGCTGCGCCACTTCTTTTTGCACCATAACTGTCACTGCTTCAAAACACTCTGCCTCTAAAAGCGCCGTCAGAATGGGAGAGGTAATGTAATAGGGCAAGTTAGCGCAGGCCATAGGCCGCAGACCGGCAAATTTCTCTTTTACCAATGCCGGCACATCCAACTTCAGCACATCATCCCAGATGATCTCCAGATTCTCAAACTCTCCCACCGTCTGCTTGAGAATGGGCGCAAGCCGAGTATCCAGCTCCACAGCGCAGACCTTACCTGCCCGCAGCGCCAGCTGCTGGGTCAGCGGCCCAATACCCGGGCCAATTTCCAGCACACCCACATCCTTCTGCACACCACTATCTTCTGCAATGCTTTCGGGCACCCAGGAAGCAATGAGAAAGTTTTGGCCTTTTGCCTTGGAAAAATGGAAACCATGCTCCATGAGCAGGGGCTTCATCACATGAATATTACAAACATCAATCATAAAAAATCGCCTCTTCCTTACTGAAAACAGCCACATTTGCAGCCATTATACCAAAGAAGAGGCGATATTTCAATCTTTTTTAATCCAGGAAATAAACGGTACAGCCCCGCCAGCCGAATGCCCGGCACTCAGCGTTGGTTTCAAAGTACAGATCCAGACGGTCGCCCTTGATGGCGCCACCGCAGTCCTCTGCAGTGCCGATACCATAGATATATGTGCCGTCATTGGACACAATGAACATCCGGGTGCCATAGGGAATCACGGTGGGGTCTACCGCCACAGTGCCTACACGCACCGTAGTGCCAGTGGCAGTGGTCATGTTGCAACCCTCATCGGTGTGGGTATAAGCAGTTGCTCTAAACTGCTCGCTGCGGCTATAGGTGAGGATCTCGCCCTCCGCAGTCACGATCACGCCATCGCCAATAGCAGGTGCCTGGGTCTTGGTGCCATCACCGGTGCCAACAGCAACGATCTTCTTCACCGGCTGCTGAATCACAGTTTCTTCCAAAACGGTGCGGCTGGTTTCCTGTCCGTTGCTATACACCACATTGGCTTTTGTCATCATCTGACCATTACTGCCCTCTACCAAAACCTGCTGCTGACCCTCGGGCAAATTGGGGTCGTAACACATGACTGTCTCATGGGGCATATCCACTGTGTAGGTCTGCTCTCTTTGCAGAATGCAGTCCACAGTTACCTCCATGCCATCAAAAGTGTCAGTGTTCAGGGGCAGGGATACCACATAATTGCCGTGGGAGGGGATTCCTAACCGATCCAGAAGTCCTTGCAGGGTTTCACCGTAACTTGTAACAGTAGTGGCTTCACCGCAGTTATAAATGGTGATCTGCTGCATTCTCTGGACAGTGATTTCGGAAACACCATCACCGGGTTGGGTGGTATAAGTATCTTCTTCGGCAAGCTCAACGCCGGCTTGATTCAGCACAGCGGCGGGATTGGTGGCAAAGGTGGTGTACACCTTAACCTGGTCGCCATCGGTGATTACATAAGTAGTCTGTGCAAAGACCGTAGGGGCTAAAACAGAACTCACGCAGGCAACCAAAAGCACCAAAATCGTCACACGGGCGAAGAGGCTTCTCTTGGGATTTCCAACAACAGAAAAGTCTATCACGAAACGCTTTCTCCTTTCATAAAATGGGAGCTATTCACCACCAAACATGGGTGGTATCAAACGGTTACAAAAATACAACCCTTTAGAGGATTGCTGTATCATTATAACAAATAATTCAAAAAAGTCAAGTCTTTCCGGGAAAAACCCACAAAACGACAACTTTTTGCATAAATATGCACTTAATATTATGTAAACCACACCCCAAAATATACCCATTCTTTCGCCAAAAAAACACAACCTCTAGTGGATTTGGTAACATTCGTTTACATAACGCAACAAATTATGTAACATTCCTCCAAAAGCCCATTTTTCAGGATTATGGTAAACCATTTTTCCAGGATTGTTCCTTTTTATCCCTCCTTTTTGGCAATCCGCAGGGGATTGACACCGCCTGGAATTTGTGTTATATTCTCTGTGATAAAGGCTGTGACAAAGACATGCGTTTTGGGAAAGATTCCAAGAGAGGAGCCCCTTGGTGCGAAGGCTCTGAACCCCTGCCCTTAACGATACCACTTTCGAGCCATTGGTTGGAAATAGCCGATCGGGTGCGCCCGTTAACGCGTTAGAGCAAAGGACAACCAAATCAGCAAGAGCAAACAACGAGAATTTTCGTGCAAATCGAAGATTTGCGCTGAAAGGCCGTTGTTTGGCGCAGATGGTTTGATTGACATTTGCCATGGAGTGGCGGGCTTGTCCGCAACCAGGGTGGAACCGTGGAATACATTATATATTGTATCCCACCCCTGATTTTTCAGGGGTGGGATTTTTTATCCCTTGCCCCAAATTAAAGGAGGGTCTATTATGTCCGAAGAAAATCTGTACACCTTTGAAAACCCCGAGTACCGAAAAACCTATTGGCACACCTGTTCCCACATTATGGCCCAGGCGGTAAAGCGTCTGTGGCCGGAAGTGCAGCTGGCCATCGGACCTGCCATTGAGGAAGGTTGCTACTACGATTTCGATGCTCCCTTCACCTTCACTCTCCAACACTTGGAAAAAGTCGAAGCGGAGATGAAGAAGATCTGTAAGGAGCGCATCCGTCTGGAACGCAGTGAAAAGCCCCGCGCTGATGCTACCAGCTATATGGAGTCTATGAACGAGCCCTACAAGGTAGAACTGATCGAAGATCTGCCTGAGGACGCTGTGATCAGCTTCTATACCCAGAGCGAATTCACTGACTTGTGCGCTGGTCCTCACCTGGATCACACCGGTCGGGTCAAGCACAACGGTTTCAAACTGACCAAGTCCTGCGGCGCTTACTGGAGAGGCGATTCTAACCGCAAGATGCTGCAGAGAATCTACGGCATCGGCTTCCCCAGCAAGGATGAGTTGGAGACTTACCTGGAGGCCCAGGCAGAGGCTTTGAAGCGAGATCACAACAAGCTGGGCCGTGAATTGGAATTCTTCACCACTGTGGAGGAGATCGGCCAAGGCCTGCCTATCCTGCTGCCTAAGGGTGCAAGAGTCATTCAGACCCTGCACCGCTGGGTGGAGGACGAGGAGCAGAAACGTGGCTACCTGCTGACC
Source organism: Faecousia sp. (assembly GCA_045661025.1). GTDB lineage: Bacteria > Bacillota > Clostridia > Oscillospirales > Oscillospiraceae > Faecousia. The sequence goes on from JAZREX010000046.1 coordinate 15,613, forward strand.
AAAACCCCCCTGATGGCCAAGCGTGACCTGTACCGGATCTCCGGCCACTGGGATCATTACCTGGACGGCATGTTCGTCTTGGGCGATCCCCATGATGAAGAAAAAGAGTGTTTTGCCCTGCGCCCCATGACCTGCCCCTTCCAGTACCAGGTTTACCTGAACCGGGCCCGCTCCTACCGGGATCTGCCCATGCGTTTAGGTGAGACCTCCACCCTGTTCCGCAACGAAGACTCCGGCGAAATGCACGGCCTGATCCGCGTCCGGCAGTTCACCATTTCCGAACGCCATCTGGTGCTCCGGCCCGAACAGCTGGAAGTAGAGTTCAAGGGCTGTCTGGAACTGGCAAAATACTGCCTGGAAACTGTGGGTATGCTGGAAAACTGTACCTTCCGGTTCAGCCAGTGGGATCCTGCCAAGGCCGGTATTAAGTACGAAGGCACTGCCGAGCAGTGGGAATCTGCCCAGGCGGTCATGAAGGACATCCTGGATAAGCTGGAAGTAGACTACGAGGTGGGCATCGACGAGGCCGCCTTCTACGGTCCTAAGCTGGACATCCAGTATAAGAATGTATTTGGTAAGGAAGACACCATCGTTACCATCCAGATCGATATGCTTCTGGCACAGAAGTTTGGCATGGAATATGTGGATGCCGACGGCCAGAAGAAGACCCCCTATATTATCCACCGCACCTCCCTGGGCTGTTATGAGCGCACCCTGGCCTACTTGATCGAGAAGTACGCCGGCGCACTGCCTCTGTGGATGATGCCTACCCAGGTGCGCGTCCTGCCCATTACCGACCGGGCCCACAGCTATGCTGAGGAGCTGGTCGCCAAGCTGGAGGGCGTTAACATCCACGCCGAGGCTGACTGCCGCTCTGAAAAGCTGGGTTACAAGATCCGGGAAGCACAGCTGCAGAAAGTTCCCTATATGCTGGTGGTTGGCGACCGGGATATGGAAAACGGCACTGTTTCCGTCCGTACCCGGAAGGGTGATGACCTGGGCGCCATGACTCCCGATGAGTTCATCGCCAAGTGCCTGATGGAAATTGCCACCAAGAGCAAAGAAGTCTAAAACGCTACTGCAGGGCTACAGTTTGTAGCCCGGCAAGATTCTCCATCATTTCCATTTTCTTTTGATATTTTTTCAAAAAGCCCTTGACAATTCCCCTGCCCTGCGATATAATGGCAAAGCTGTCTGACATGCTGCTATAGCTCAGTCGGTAGAGCGCATCCTTGGTAAGGATGAGGTCGCCAGTTCAAATCTGGCTAGCAGCTCCAAGAAAAACCCCAGAGCCACAACGGCTTTAGGGTTTTCTTTTTCTTTTATTTTTCATTGATCAAACACAAAAACCAAGACATTAAACGCAAAAAGCGCCCCTCCCGGATAATTCCAGGAGGGGCGCTTAGTGTGCCGTGGTCGGTGAGGGACGAAGGCGCGCCGTCGCCGAGGACATTCGCCGGGCACCGCAAGCGGAAAGCAGCATTTTGCTGCCACAGGCAGCCACCTTATATTTCAAAACCCACACTATGAGGATTGCTTTTTACCGCCTATGGGTTATAATAAGATAAGAAATACCAAAGCATAAGGAGCGTACAAACATGGAGCTTTCTTACCCGCAAATCAAAGCCTGCACCAGCGGCGCTGTCAGAATCCAACAAGAGAGCGACGGGGTTCACTTTTATCGTTTTACCCAGGAGCAGGAAGATCTTTATAAGGCCCGGAAAGAAAATTTTTACAACAAAACCTTTTATACCTCCGGCATCCAGATGCGATTTCAAACAGACAGCCCCAAACTTCTTCTAAAGGTAGATGTATCCAAAGTAAACTCCCGTTCCTATTTTGCTTTTGAGATATTCAAGGATAACAAGAGAATTGATGTGATAAAGAATTTTAACGAAGCAGATCTACCCCAGGAGTATATCGGCGTACAACTGCCTATGGGCACTTATGAAACCCAAGTAGATTTAGGCGAGGGCATCAAGGAAATTCGCATCCTCTTTCCCTGGAGTGTCAAGGTGGCGCTGCGATCTCTGGCGTTGGAAGACGGTGCATCCTTTACCCCTGTAAAATACAGCAAGAAGTTGCTGTGCTTTGGCGACTCCATCACCCAAGGCTATGACGCTTTATACCCCTCAAGCAAGTATGTGACCCGGCTTGCAGATTATTTACAAGCGGAAGAATATAACAAAGCCATCGGCGGAGAGATCTTCTTTCCGGCCCTAGGCGCAACAAGGGAAAATTTCACCCCAGATCTCATTACTGTAGCATACGGCACAAACGATTGGCGATGTGTGACCCGGGAAAAATTTCGCCAAAACTGCGACGGCTTTTTCCGTAATCTATGCCAAAGCTACCCCAACACAAAAATTCTTACCATTGCCCCCCTCTGGCGCAAAGATACCAACCAGAATGTGGACTTTGCCGCATTTACAGATGTGGAAGAAGAGATCAAGCAGATTGTCAAGGCCTACAGCCAAATCACTTTTATTTCCGCATACGATTATATTCCTAAAATTTCCGATTACTATGCAGATCTGCGACTGCACCCCAACGATCGGGGCTTTGATTTCTACTATGAAAACCTCATCAAAGCTGTAGACTTTTCTACATTATAAAAAGAATGCACCCGATATTTTCGGGTGCATTTTCTTATTTGATTCTCTTTTTCAGCACAAAGTAACCGCCTACAGCCACAGCTGCAACCACTACCACAGCGATCACCGCTATGAGCAATATATCATTTTTCTTTTCAACAATTTCCGCTGTCTGTCCAACGGTCGAAGATGTTTCCGTAAAAATAATATTTGTCTCAGTTGTTTCACCAGACTGGTTCTGTTCCTGATACAGGGTTTCCACCGTTGTCCACTGGGTTTGTTCCGTAGCCTGGGTGGGATCGCTGGTCTGCTCTATGGCCTGTTGAGGCTGAGTTGGCTGGGTCGGCTGACTCTGCGTTTCGTGGGTCTGCGTTTGTTGTTCTTCCTGAGTCTGTTGACCCTGGGTTTCTTGAAGCTGCTGCTGCGTCTCTTGAGGCTGGGTTTGCTGCATTTCTTGAGGTTGTGTTTCCTTGGTATCATCCCCCACAATTTGGAAGGTCAGCGTATTCACTGTCCCTTGCAAACGGGTGTCCCCATCTTTTATAGAAACTTTACCTGTGAAGGTCGCTTCACCAGCAGAGGCATCCGGGCGTACCTGCAAGGTTACTTTCCCGACCTCCCCCTTGGGTTTTCCGCCTGCTAAATACATGGCTACAAAACCTCTCTCGGGATTAAAGTCCGAAACAAACGCGCCGGAAAATTTACAAGAACCCCCTACTACTTCAAAGACATTCTCATCGTAAATCATCTTCACGCCAAAGGAAGTACATTCTTTTTCAGCCTGAACCTCCATAAATATGGTGATTTGGTCTCCGGGCATAAGTATTTGTTTATCCGCTTTCAGGGTGATTGCCATATCTGCCGCTGCCATTACAGAGAATGCGCCCAACACCAACAGCATGATACACAAACAAACCAATATGATCTTTTTCATTTCTACCTCGCCAAGGGATAATCTTCCTCGAATAAAGTATGCCACAGCAAATGAATTACATCTTCGTTGTTGACATATCCATCACCATTCACATCACCGTTACACGCCAAAGGATAATCTTCCTCAAACAGAGTATGCCACAGAAGATGAATTACATCTTCATTGTTGACATATCCATCGCCATTACAGTCACCCGGCAGGTCTTTCCTGGGTTTGATGGTGATTTTCATTTTGCCGGTCACATCCCCCACCGAAATGGGTACGGTGTAGGTATTACCTGCTGTCCAAGGCGTTTCAAAACTCTGGGGGTCTGTAAAGGTTAGGGTGTACTGCTTTCCCCTATAGGTAAACTGAGGACCAGAAAAAATTACATCTTCGCCATTAACTTTGTAGTAAATTGCCTGCTGCCAATTGTAATGGTAATACCGTCCGGATCCATCCCCGACCCACTGACCATCCGTTCTCTCTGTAATGGAAATCGGATAAAAGGCAATATTCTTGATCTTCGTATCTTCCAGCAAATCATCTATGTTAAAGTACGGCTTTTTTTCATATACAGCAGTGAAAACCTGATTTCCGGTACAAGTACCAACAGGAGCATCCCATCCGATAAAGTCGTATACATAGGTCCCGTCTGCAGCTTTTGTAGGAGACTTTTCGGGTGCTTTAATCTCTTCTCCATAATGGTAAGTTCCCTTTGACAACTCTTTGCCATCCCAGTTCTGGAATATCACAGTAAATTCTTCCGCCTGATCCAACTGCCCGGTGGCTTCTTGCGTGATAGGCGCTAAAGCCTGGGCAGATACCCCCAGGCTGCAGCTTACCATCAATGCCAAGAGCAAACAAAAAGCAATATACTTTTTAATCATAATTTCTCCTTATGCTCATCCCGCCAAAGGATAATCATCCTCAAACAGGGTGTGCCATAGTAAATAGATCACATCTTCGTTGTTGATATATCCGTCTCCGTTCACATCACCGCTGTACGCCAAAGGATAGTCTTCCTCGAACAAAGTGTGCCACAGAAGATAAATCACATCTTCATTGTTGATATATCCGTCGCCATTACAGTCACCACTTTTCACCGGAGATGTGAAGACAGCGATGTACTCCTTGTTGCCGAAGCATTTTGTCACCGGGCTATCCCAACCAGTGTACACATAGTCCTCTTGTCCAACAGGGGGGCTTACCTGTTCAGGTGCTTCCACATCCTGTCCGTAGTGGTAAGTATTCTGAGAAATCACCGTTCCGTCTTCATACCGGAAGACTACCAAATAATCAATATACTCGGCTGCGTACTTTGCCTTAATTGTCATATCACCTATACAGATCAGTTCCTTATCCCAACCTTTAAAGGTGTAGGTGTAGGTGTTATCTGCAACCTTTACAGGGGTCTTAGGTGCTGTTATGGCATCTGCGTAATGGTAGGTCTTCTTGGAAAGTTCCGTGCCATCCCAATTCACAAATACAACTGTGTAATCAATATACACAGCTGCGTACTCTGCCTTAATTGTCATATTGCCTGTGCAAGTCAGTTCCTTATCCCAACCTTTAAAGGTGTAGGTGTAAGTATTGTCTGCCGCTCTTACAGGGGCGTTCGGGGCTACGATAGCATCCCCATAATGATAGGTTTTCTTCGAAAGTTCCACGCCATTCCAGTCCTTAAATACGACTGTGTAATCAATATACTCCTTTGTGTAAACAGCAGTAAAGGTCTGCTCTCCCTCGCAAACACCCACAGTCTGATCCCAGCCCTTGAATGTATAACGAACACCGTTTGCAGTGGCCTTTTCAGGATTTTTAGGCGGGATAATTGGCTGGCCAACCTGATAAACATTCCGGGACAGCACCCGGCCATCTTCATCCTGGAAGGTCACAGTAAATCTTTCATTATGGAAGGAAGTTTGCGTCATCGGATAGTTATTTGTATTTACGAAGCTATAGTATACATTATCGCGCATATGGTACAGAAATTCCGCATCGCTCTTCAGGAAATAAGCATACGACAAATTATACGGAGACTGCACGCGCTGCGCATCCCAGGTTGCATCCAGGTTATAATACTTCTGACCCAGTTTTACGATGTTCCAGCCGTGAGGGCCGCCGTTGCCGATGCCGCCAACATAACGCACATCCACATTCAGCTCCAGCAGCAACCGATACATGGCAGTGGCATATCCTTGACAAACAGCTGTCCGATCCACAATGGCCGCATATGCGCTATGTTTGCGCAAGTAGTTTGGATCATTTAAATTTTCCTCGTCATAGGTAACATTCTGGCACAGCCAGTCATAAACACCTTTTACCTTCTGATAATCTGTGGCATCGTCCAGATCCAACGCTTTTAATAGATCCTTTACCGCTTTATCCAAATCCTTTTCCTGGTTTTTTGTGGTGTAGTATGCCATATTGTATTCTATCGTCAGATAACTCTTGTCAAACGCACCAGAATATCTAACTCCAGCTGTCCAGCCATCATATTGGTGAGAAAGGTAATCTCCCTCTTTCGCATTCCCGGTGTGGACTACCGCAAGATCAAAAACATCATCGATTACCTTGCCTAGCTGCTCATTTAATTTTTCCGCATTTCCCTCATCGAAACGAGGCAACTGTAAATACACAACCGCCTGCGCATCCCAGTCTTTGAGCTGTCTACGCAAGTGTTCTGCAGCTTCCTCCAGGGTATCTGCATATTCAGGTTCATTATCATCGCGAATTGGCTGTGGGGCGTAATCCAAGCTAGGATTGCCACGCACCACAAATATCGGCTCGATATACTCCACTTGCGGCTGCGCTGCATGGACAGTCCCAGAAACAGAACACAGCAGGATCGTGCAGCAAATGCCTGCCAAGATCGCAAATACCCAACAGTATCTATGTTTTTGAAAATTCATAACTACTCGACCCTTTTCTGCATCTTTATGATTACAATATATTTCCAATGACTTCCCATTTTATTATATTATAGAACATTCCAAATGGTTTTGCAAGGCAAATCAGAAATATCTAAAACTCTAACAAAATGCCTTAATAAAAAATAAGATCGCCAACACCTTTTGGCGTTGGCGATCTTTTATTTTATTAGCCGTGGAACTTCTTCTTACCCACAGTTACAACAGCCATGCCAGCCATAGCCAGAACCATCAAAATCATGTACAGAGCAGGGTTTACTGCATCTGCAGTCAGAGGTGTGGTCTTGCCGATTTCCTCGGTCTTGGTTGCGCCGCAGTCAGCACAGGTATAGGTCTTCTGGCCTACCTTGTTCTCGGTAGCTTCCACAGTAACCTTGCCTGCATCCCACTTATGGGCTGCGCTCTCAACAGCCTGGCAGCCAGAGCAGGTACGCTTATGATTGGTTGCATCGCCCTTTTCCCAAGCACCATAGGTATGTCCGTGGAGAGCAGGAATCTGCTCAGTCTTGGTAGCGCCACAATCAGCACAAGTATAGGTCTTCTGACCTGCCTTGTTCTCAGCAGCTTCCACAGTCACCTTGCCTGTATCCCACTTATGGGCTGCGCTCTCAACATCCTGGCAAACAGAGCAGGTGTGCTTATGATTGGTCGCATCGCCCTTCTCCCAAGCGCCGTAGGTATGCTCGCCGGTAGCGGGGATCTTTTCGGTCTTGGTAGCATCACAATCATCACAGGTAAATGTCTTAACGCCGTCGTTGCCGCAATTGTTGGGGGTGGTTACTTCGCCGCTGTTCCATTTATGAGCAGCTGCGTCCTTAATATCACCACAGACAGCACAGACCTTGCCGTGGGTATCCTTATCTACCTTGATTACATCACCGTGGGTGTGTTCACCGGTAGCGGGGATGGGCTCAGTCTTGGTGCCGTTACAGTCTACGCAAGTAAATGTCTTAACACCGTCATTGCCGCAGTCATTCTCGGTGGTTACTTCGCCGCTGTTCCAGTTGTGTGCAGCTGCATCCTTAATATCACCACAAACGGCACAAACCTTACCGTGGATTTCGTTATCTACCTTGACCACATCGCCATAGGTATGTTCGCCGGTAGCAAGAATGATCTCAGTCTTAGTTGCGCCACAACCTGTTGCAGTACAGGTATAGGTCTTAACGCCATTATTCCCGCAATCGTGGGGGGTTGTTACCGCGCCGTCATTCCAGGTGTGGTCACCAGTCTTCTCGTCCTTACCACAAACAGAGCAAGCGCTCTTGTGGGTAACATCGTTAACCTTTTCCCATGTGTCGTGGGTATGGTTGCCGGTTGCCAGAATGGTCTCAGTCTTGGTCGCACCACAACCTGTTGCAGTACAGGTATAGGTCTTAACGCCATCATTACCGCAATCATTGGGGGTTGTTACCGCGCCGTCATTCCAGGTGTGGTCACCAGTCTTCTCGTCCTTACCACAAACAGAGCAAGCGCTCTTGTGAGTAGTATCGTCAACCTTTTCCCATGTATCGTGAGTATGGTTGCCGGTTGCCAGAATGGTCTCAGTCTTGGTCGCACCACAACCTGTTGCAGTACAGGTATAGGTCTTAACGCCATCATTACCGCAATCATTGGGGGTGATTACCGCGCCGTCATTCCAGGTGTGGTCACCAGTCTTCTCGTCCTTACCACAAACAGAGCAAGTGCTCTTGTGAGTAGCATCGTCAACCTTTTCCCATGTATCGTGAGTATGGTTGCCGGTTGCCAGAATGGTCTCAGTCTTGGTCGCACCACAACCTGTTGCAGTACAGGTATAGGTCTTAACGCCATCATTACCGC
>JAZREX010000047.1:0-12505 GCA_045661025.1 Faecousia sp.
CAGTTTGGGGCAGACATGAAAGTGGAGTCTGTCAATGACGGCCCGGTGACGCTGATTTTGGACACCAAAGAAATGATGGAAACACCCAGGAGGGGATAAGGATGGTTGTTGAGCGATTCGCATTAGGTCCTCTGCAGACAAATTGCTATCTTGTGTATCGGGAAGGCTTCGACGAATGTATGGTCATCGACCCCGGTGATGATCCCCGGGAACTGATCCAGCGAATCGAGGAACTGGGGCTTATTTTGCGGACAGTGCTGTTGACCCACGGGCATTTTGACCATGTGGGCGGTGTCAAGGCGCTGAAAGACCGCTATAACTGCTATGTGGGTATGCACGAAGGAGACTGGACGCTGCCTATGGAGATCGGTGGTTTGGGAAGAACTTCTCATGTACTGCGGGATAATATGGAAATCGTGGGATCGTCTATGGGCTTCCGGGTCTACCATACCCCGGGTCACACCCCTGGCAGCTGCTGCATTGCCGGTGGCGACCGGGAGACCGGCTATACCTGCATTTTCACAGGAGACACCCTGTTTCAAGGCAGCGTAGGCAGAACGGACCTGCCCGGTGGCAAAGCCCAGGAACTGGTAAAATCCATCTCTTTTCTTGCCAATCTTCCGGGAGATTACATCATCTACCCCGGTCACGGCGAGGAAACCACCTTGCAGTATGAGCGGGATAACAACATCTTTGTGAGGAACTGGAAATGAAGCTAACTTGCATCGGGCATACCGATGTTTATGCGGTGGAGCAGCTGCAGCTAAGCCTTCTGGGCCAACAGCTCGGAGAAGCTGTCAGCGAACTAAACCGAAAAGATGGAACTTTGGAAGCTGTCACTACCATCACCATCGATGGCAAGACCCGGGTTGCCAGAAAAACATGGAAAGAGGAAGAAACGGTGTCGGCCCGCCGACGGCTGTTACAGCAAAGCTATTATGAAGCGGCGCTGCCCTTTTTGAAAGAACCGCCTCAATGGGGCGCTTTGGCTGGGGTTCGGCCCACAAAGCTGACCACCAAAATGCTGCTGCAGGGAATGTCTTTGCAGGAAGCGGCAGCGGCTATGACAGAAACCTATTATGTCAGCCCAGAGCGTAGCGATTTGGCGGTAGCGTGCTCTCAGTCTACGGTGCAGGCTATACAAAAGCTGGAAGCGAACGATGTATCGCTGTATGTGGGCATTCCTTTTTGTCCCACCCGGTGCGCCTACTGCAGCTTTGTCAGCCGCAGCATCGGCAAACAGACCGATCTGATCGGGCCGTATTTAGAGGCCCTGCTGCAGGAGATCGAGGAAACGGGTAAGCTGCTCCGGCAATACGGAAAGCGCGTTCGCACCTTATACATTGGCGGCGGCACACCCACCACTTTGACTGCCCACCAATTACAGACGCTAATGAAAAAAATCCGTGATTGCGTGGATTTAAGCCGGTGTATCGAATACACTGTGGAAGGGGGACGCCCGGATACTTTGTCCCATGAGAAATTGGAAACGATTTTCCGTATGGGTGCAGACCGGATCAGCATTAACCCCCAGAGCATGGACGATGCAGTGCTCAAAGCCAGCGGCCGTCCCCACACAGCTGCGCAAGTTGTGGAGCAATACCAAGATGCAAAAGCTTTGGGCTTTACGGATATCAACATGGACTTGATCGCCGGATTGCCCAAAGATACCTACGAAGGCTTCTGCCGCTCTGTGGACGCGGTGGCTGCTTTAGCACCCAGCAATATCACAGTGCACACTCTGGCACTGAAAAAGGGTGCAGATTTGTTTGACAACCCCCAGAAGCTGCCAAGCCAAAAGGCGGTGGCAGACATGGTAGATTACGCAAACAAAACCCTCACCGCCCTGGGCTACCGACCCTATTATCTGTACCGGCAAAAATATATGTCCGGCAGTTTTGAAAATGTGGGATGGGCGAAGAACGGCCGGGATTGTTTGTATAATATCTATATGATGGAAGAGATCCACCCCATTGTGTCTTTGGGCGCAGGGGGCATGAATAAAGTGAACCTGCCCGGTGGCAAACTGGAGCGGTTTCATAATCCAAAATTCCCGGAGCAGTATATAGGGATGCTGCCCCAGGTACTACAGGATAAGAAAACATTATTTAGTCTAATGAGTCAAGGATGAACATACTATGGAAACTTTGATATCCAATGTAACGGTGGTTACGGGAAATGAACGAAATGATGTGCTGTTCGGTGCATATTTAGGCATCGATGGCGGGAAGATATGTTATCTGGACAAAGTTGCCCCTAAGGAGCAGCCCAATGTGATCATTGACGGCACAGGTATGGTGGCGATGCCCGGTCTTATTAACTGCCACACCCATCTGCCGGATACCGCTCTGCGGTGTCTGTCCGATGATGCGTCCCGGCAGGAAGCGTTGGAGCGGAAGCTCTATTTGACAGATAAGTTAGACCATAAGGCTGCCAAAGCTGCCGCCATGCTGGGCATTGCCGAGTGCTTGCGCTTTGGCATCACCTCTGTTTCCGATCTGTCCAGCTTCCCGGAAGCGGTGCTGGAAGCAGCGACCGAAACCGGCATCAAGGCCAATGTGGCACTGGGTGCTTACCGATTCACCGACACCAGCGAGGACTATGACTTTGACAAAGATCCTATGGGCGTGCTTGCCCAGCGGCTTGCCAAGGATTATCACGGCAAGGATAGCGGCCGCATCCAGGTGGATGCAGGTTTGGAGGCAGAGTATATCAGCAATCATCCCCTTTGGGAAAGTCTTGCGGGCTGGGCAAGCCAGGAAAATTTGGGCTTGCAACTGCATCTGTCTGAATCTGTGCAGGAGCGGGAAGAATGTGAAGACCGCACCGGACTGACCCCTGCCGAGGTGCTAAATGCCCACAATCTGTTCTGCGTTCGGACCTGCGCTGCTGGTCTGGGCGGTTTATCCCAGGAAGAAATGGCGCTTCTGGGCAAGAAAAAAGCCACCGGCGTGGTAACCCCCATGGCCAATGCCAAGGCAGGTCTTCCTCAGGCAGATATCCTGGCGATGGTCAAATCCGGCATGAATGTGGCGCTGGGTACCGGCGGTGCCAGCCAGTGCGGCAATCTGGATATGTTTGAGCTCATGCGCTATACTGCCCTGCAATCCCGGCTCACAGCCGGAAAGCCCGAGGGCATGCCTGCCCAGGCGGTGCTGATGATGGCAACTTTCTGCGGCGCGACTGCCCAGGGCCGCCAGGAAACTTGCGGCATGCTGAAGGTGGGCATGGATGCGGATATCGTACTGGTGGACTTCACTGCCCCCCATCTGATCCCCAGCCATGATATCATTTCCACATTGGTGTTTGCCGCCAAGGGCAGCGATGTTGCCATGACTATGGTAGGCGGTAAGATTCTCTATCGCAGCGGGACATTTCCCACAATGGACTTAAACCAGGTGGTGTCGTCTTTGATGGAATATGCGATCCCTCGGATGATGGACAAAAAGGAGTAAGCCATGGCAGGTCAAGTAAAAAAGCAAAACTTTTTGGCAGGTGCTGCGGTGCTGGCCATTGCCACCGCGGTGGTAAAACTCATTGGCGCTTTTTATAAGATTCCTTTAAAAATGATCATCGGTGATAAAGGCTACGGCTATTTTATCACCGCCTATGATATTTACGCCATGCTGCTGATGGTGTCCACGGCAGGCTTGCCGGTGGCAATGTCCCGGATGATCTCCCAGGCCAATGCCCTGGGTAATCATAACCAGGTGCGCCGGGTGTACAAGACTGCTTTGGGTATTTTCCTGGGTCTGGGTGCGGTAAGTACCGCCTTGATGATGGGCCTGGCCGGGTCTTTGGCCCAATTTCAGAAGCAGCCCGATGCTGCCGCAGCCATTTTCTGTTTAGGTCCGTGCGCGTTGTTAATGGGCATCATTTCTGCTTTCCGGGGCTTCTTCCAGGGGCAGGAGGATATGCGGCCGACCTCTGTGAGCCAGGTGCTGGAGGCGCTGTTTAAGCTAGTGGTAGGTCTGGCGCTGGCCTATGGATTAATGCAGCTTTACAAGGATGTGTCTTATGCTGCTGCCGGTGCGATTATCGGTGTGACAGTCAGCTGCGTGGTATCGGTTATTTATCTTTACGGTAAATTTGCCCCTGCCTATCGGAGCCTGCCCACAAGTTCCGATGCTCCCAGCAGCTGGGGTGCCACCGCCAAGGGCCTTCTGGCCATTGCTGTGCCCATTACCATTGGCTCGGCAGGCTTGCAGATGCTGACGCTGGTGGAGCAGAACCTTTATATGGGTCAGTTGCTCACTGCCGGCGGCCACAGCCAGGACGCTGCGGATACCATGAAAGGCATCTACAGTATGTCTATGACCATTTTCAACATGCCCTGTGCCTTTATCATCCCCATCACCGTCAGCGTGATTCCTGCGGTCACAGCGGCACTGACTCGAAAAGAAAGCTTGTTTGTGAAAGAGACTGAGGAATCAGCTGCCCGGGTCACAGGTTTGATCTGCCTGCCTTGTAGCGTGGGCCTGTTTGTGCTGGCCCGGCCCGTCATGGCGCTGTTGGGTGGCTATGAAGGGGAAAAGCTGGACTTGGCTGCCTCTTTGATGGCAGTACTGGGACTGTGCATTTTCTTCTACGGCGTGATCCAGTACACCAATGCGTTGCTCCAGGCCCATGGCTATGCCAAAGTGCCGGTGATCCACATGCTGGCCTGCGGCGCAGTAAAGCTTCTGGTGGTGTATTTGTTGGTGGGCAACCCCCACATCGGTATTTTGGGTGCGCCCTTGGGAGCACTGTTGTGCTATATCGCCATTGGCGTATTGAATTTGTTGGCAATTGGTCGCCTTGTGCCGGAAAAACCGAAACTAGTGTTTAACCTAAGCCGGGCGGTGCTGCCGGCAGTGGTTATGGGGCTGAGTGTATTTGGTGCCTACCAAGGACTCGTTTGTCTTTTAGGCGCGGACACAAGCGCTGTGATCCTGTGCGGTCTGCCTGTGGTTGTGGGCGTGGTGATCTACTGCGTTATGGCAGTCATTTGCAAAGCTATCACCGCCCAGGACTGCAAGCTTCTTCCCAAGGGTGAGAAGATCGCCAAGCTTTTAAGATTGTGAAAAAACAGCGAAAAATTACAGGTGATTTTCGGCATATTGTACACTTTTTTGCAGTAAATTTGTAAATATTAACGAAAATTTGCCAAGGTACTTGAAATCGTCCACAGACTATGATACCATAAAATCCCATATGTAAATAACAATGAAAAGAGGATAAAACCATGAACAAGACTGAACTGATTGCAGCAGTCGCCGAGAAGACTGGCCTGACCAAGAAGGACTCCGAGCGCGTGATCAATGCCACCGTAGAGACCATCGTGGATGGACTGAAGAAGGGTGACAAGGTCGCTCTGTCCGGCTTCGGTATTTTCGAAGTAAAGAACCGTGAAGCTCGTGTAGGCCGCAACCCCCGCACCAAGGAAGCTATCCAGATCCCCGCTACCCGTCTGCCCGCTTTCAAGGCCAGCAAGGCTCTGAAGGACACCATCGCTGAGTAATTTTTGCCATGCGTCTTGACAAGTATCTGAAGGTCTCCCGTTTGATCAAGCGTCGGACGGTGGCCAACGAAGCCTGCGACAATGGCCGCATCAGCGTCAACGGTCGCGTGGTAAAAGCCAGCTACGAGGTCAAGACCGGTGACAAAATCGAAATCGCCTTGGGTACAAGAACCCTGGCGGTGGAGGTATTACAGGTGGCAGACAATGTCCGTAAGGATGATGCCTGCGGCATGTACAAAGAAGTATAATAAAAAACGCTGTAGAAAACTCTACAGCGTTTTTTATTATGGATTTAAACATTGGGAAGCTTTGCAAAGGCGGTTTCCAGCTCTTCGTCGGTGGGAATGTAGTTTTCCATCACACCGTTATGGAACTTCTCGTAGGCATACATATCAAAATAGCCTGTGCCGGTGAGGCCGAAGACAATGGTTTTCGCTTCGCCGGTTTCTTTGCACTTTTCTGCTTCGTCCAGCGCCACCTTAATGGCATGGGCGCTTTCCGGGGCAGGGAGGATGCCTTCGATCCGGGCAAAATACTCTGCCGCGGCAAACACATCGGTCTGGGAAACGGTTCTGGCTTCCATATAGCCGTCTGCGCAAAGCTGGGACAAGGTGGTGTTCATGCCATGGTAACGCAGACCGCCCGCGTGGTTGGGGGCGGGAATAAATCCGGAACCCAGGGTGTACATCTTTGCCAGGGGGCATACCATGCCGGTGTCGCAGTAGTCGTAGGCATATTTGCCCCTTGTGATGCTGGGGCAGGACTGGGGCTCGACAGCAATGATCTGGTAATCGGCTTCGCCCCGGAGCTTTTGCCCCATAAAGGGAGCGATCAGACCGCCCAGATTACTGCCGCCGCCGGCGCAGCCGATGATAATATCTGCCTTTTCACCGTACTTATCCAGGGCTGTCTTGGTCTCCAGACCGATGACGCTCTGGTGGAGCATGACCTGGTTAAATACGCTACCGAGAACATACCGGTAGCCTTCCTGATTCTTTGCGGCTTCCACTGCTTCGGAGATGGCGCAACCTAAGCTGCCACCGGTGCCGGGGTGGGCGGCAAGGATCTTTCTGCCCACTTCTGTGTCCATAGAAGGAGAGGGGCGGACAGAAGCGCCATAGGTGCGCATGACCTCCCGCCGGAAGGGCTTTTGTTCATAAGACACCTTTACCATATACACCTGGCAGTCCAGATCAAAGTAGGAACAGGCCATAGACAGGGCAGTACCCCACTGACCGGCGCCGGTTTCGGTGGTAACGCCCTTTAGACCTTGCTGCTTGGCATAGTAGGCCTGGGCAATGGCGGAGTTGAGCTTATGGGAGCCTGAGGTGTTGTTGCCCTCGAATTTATAGTAGATCTTCGCCGGTGTGCCCAGCTTCTGCTCCAGGCAGTAGGCCCGGATCAAGGGCGCGGGGCGGTACATCTTATAGAAATTGCGGATATCCTCCGGAATGGGATACCAGGGGTTTTCTTCATCCAGTTCCTGACGGACAAGCTCGCTGCAGAACACCTGCTCCAGCTCCTTGGCGGTCATAGGCTCCAGGGTGGAAGCGTTTAGCAGGGGTGCGGGCTTTTGCTTCATATCGGCACGGAGGTTATACCATGCCCGAGGCAGCTCCTCTTCGCTTAAATAGATTTTGTAGGGAATGTTTTTGTCCATGGTATATAACTCCTTTCGTTGGTGTGTATTGGTTCATTATAGGTCAGGGGTATCTCTTTGTCAAGGGCAAATGATTGCCGATTGCGGACATTTTATAGCTGACAAGGGGCTGCTTTTATGGTATGATAAGACAAATGAGGTGATACCTATGGAACATATTGGCCGCTTTGCTCCAACCCCCTCGGGACGGATGCATTTGGGCAACGTCTTTGCGGCGCTGATTGCCTGGCTGTCGGTGAAAAGTAAAAACGGCGCTATGGTGCTTCGGATGGAAGATTTGGACACCCAGCGTACATCCGATGCCTTTGCCCAGGTGTTGCGGGACGACCTGCGCTGGCTGGGACTTACTTGGGATTTGGAAACCACCCAGCAGTCAAAACAAGGGGCAATCTATGATAAGTTTTTGCAGATCCTGCAGGAAAAAGGACTGCTGTATCCTTGTTACTGCACCCGAAGCCAGCTGCACAATGTCAATGCTCCCCATGCCGCCGACGGCACCTATATTTACGATGGCAGATGCCGCCGCCTTTCTCCGGAACAAGGAGCTGCGACAGGCAGGGCAGGGGCGCTCCGGGTCATAGTGCCGGAAAAAGAATATGTGGTGCAGGATCTGTGCTTTGGCCAGTTTCGGCAGAACCTGGCAACAGACTGCGGGGATTTTGTAGTCCGTAGAGCCGACGGCGTTCATGTGTATCAGCTGGCGGTAACGGTGGATGACGGTCTTGCCGGGGTAACGGAAGTGGTCCGGGGTGTGGATCTGTTGGGCTCAGCCCCCCGGCAGATGTATGTGCAGGACCTTCTGGATTTTTCTCATCCTGCTTATGGCCATGTGCCTTTGCTCCTTGCCCCCGATGGGCGGCGGCTGAGCAAGCGGGATCAGGATCTGGACTTGGGACAGATCCGCAAAAGGATGACACCGCAGCAGCTTCTGGGTCTGCTTGGCTACACCGCCGGGATCATTGACAGGAAAGATGCTATAAGCCTTGCAGAATTGACCCGGGAATTTGACTGGAAAAAGATCAAAAAACAGGATGTGGCGGTAGATAGCGGAATATATCTTGCTTTTTAATGGGTTATCCAGTATACTGATAGGAAAGAAATAACAATTTTTGGAGGATTTATCTATGGCAAAGAAACCTGTTCTTGTGGTGATGGCAGCCGGCATGGGCAGCCGTTACGGTGGTTTGAAGCAAATTGACCCGGTAGGCAGCCAGGGCGAGGCCATTTTGGACTATTCCTTGTTTGATGCCCACGAGGCCGGCTTTGAAACTGCAGTGATCATCATTAAGAAGGCAATTTATGAGGACTTTATGCAGACCGTTGGCAAGCGGCTGGAAAAGTGCCCCATGGAAATCCGCTATGCCTTCCAGGAGATCGAGAAGATGCCTGCCGGCTACACTATCCCCGAGGGCCGTGTAAAGCCCTGGGGCACCAGCCACGCAGTGCTGTGCGCCCGGAAGGAGATCGACGGTGCACCCTTTGCCGTCATCAACGCCGATGACTACTATGGTAAGTCTGCCTTCAAGGTGATTTATAACTACTTAGCTGATCCTGCCCGGACAGAAACCGACTATTGTATGGTAGGCTATATGCTGGGAAACACCGTCACAGAAAACGGCTCTGTGGCCCGTGGCGTGTGCAACGCAAAGGATGGCTACCTGTCTGACATTGTGGAGCGTACCCGCATCGAGACTTACGAAGGCGGCATCCACTTCACAGAGGATGGCGAAAACTGGGAAGACCTGGCCTTTGATACCGTGGTATCCATGAATATGTTTGGCTTTGCCAACAGTTTCTTGAATCACTTGGATGAAAGATTCCCCGCATTCTTGGAAAAGCAAGTGCCTGCAAACCCCGAAAAGGCAGAATATCTGCTGCCCCGGACTGTGGACGAGCTGCTGAAAGAGGGCAAGGCAACCGTCAAGATCCTCACCTCCCCGGACAAGTGGTACGGTGTTACCTACGCTGCTGACAAGCCCACCGTGGTGGCAGCCCTGTCTCAGATGACCGAATCCGGCAAGTATCCTCTGGGCCTGTGGGGCTAATTCTCTAAAAAAACAAAAGCCATAGACCTTGCAAGGTCTATGGCTTTTTTGTATAATATAAGAAGAAAACTTGTGTTTTGGAATAGATCCCAAAGGTTGGATGCATAAATAAATGAGGGGGATACCATTATGGAAATGAAAGAGATCTTAAGAAAGTGCGATCATACGCTTCTTGCCCAGAATGCCACTTGGGAAGACGTAAAGGCAATCTGTGATGACGGCATGAAATTTGAAACTGCCTCGGTGTGTATCCCGGCGTCTTTTGTGAAGCAGGCCAAAGAATATGTGGGTGAAAAGCTTGCCATTTGCACGGTGATCGGTTTCCCTAACGGCTACACCACTACTAAGGCCAAGTGCTTTGAAGCCCATGATGCTGTTCAAAACGGCGCGGACGAGGTGGATATGGTCATTAACATCGGCTGGGCAAAAGAAGGCAAGTGGGATCTTTTGGAGGATGAAATTCGCCAGATCAAGGCAAGCTGCCAGGGCAAGATCCTAAAGGTGATTATCGAAACTTGCCTGCTTACCGATGAAGAGAAAATCGCCCTGTGCGGTGTGGTCACCCGGGCCGGGGCAGACTTTATTAAGACCTCTACAGGCTTTTCCACTGCCGGCGCAACCTTTGCAGATGTTCGGCTTTTTGCCAAGCATGTGGGAGAAAAGGTGCAGATCAAGGCTGCCGGTGGCATTTCCAGCCTCCAAGATGCAGAAGAATTTATCCGCTTGGGAGCAACCCGGCTGGGTACTTCCCGGATCGTCAAGCTGGCCAAGGCCATGGAGGCCGGCCAGGAAGCGGAAAACGACGGCAGTTATTAACATTGTGTGAGAGGAGAAATGTGTTATGTTGAAAACACCTACCCCCCATATTTCCGCCGCCCCCGGTGACTTCGGCAAAACTGTGCTGATGCCCGGCGATCCGTTGCGGTCAAAATTTATTGCAGAAAATTTTTTGGAAAACCCGGTGCTTGTGAATAATGTCCGGGGTGTCCAGGGCTACACCGGCACATACAAGGGTGTGAAAGTTTCTGTTATGGCCTCCGGTATGGGTATGCCTGCTATTGGCATCTACTCTCATGAGCTGTATAACGGCTACGGGGTGGAGAATATTATTCGGGTAGGCTGTGCCGGTTCTATTCAGGAGCATATTAACCTGTATGATCTGGTCATCGCCCAAGGGGCATGCACCGATTCTAATTTCGCCCACCAGTTCCACATCCCCGGCACATTTGCCCCCATTGCCTCTTTTGAGCTGCTGAGTGCCGCGGTGGAGGCTGCCAAGGAAAACGGCGCGACTTACCATGTGGGCAATGTGAATTCTTCCGATGTATTCTATGGGGATCACGAGCTTGTCCCAGAGGGTCTGGACAGCCTGTATGCCCTAAAGAAGATGGGCGTTATGGCCCTGGAAATGGAAGCTGCCGCCCTGTATATGAATGCCGCCCGGTACGGCAAGCGGGCCCTGTGCATCTGCACCATTTCTGACCATGTTTTAAACGGCGTGGAGACCACCTCCCATGAACGGCAGACCGCCTTTACCACCATGATGAAGGTTGCCCTGGATGTGGCAGTAAAAATGGAGAAATAACCTATGAAACGGGTATTTTTAATTGTTTTGGACTCCTTTGGTATCGGGGCTATGCCCGATAGCCCTGACTTTGGGGATGTGGGAGTCAACACTCTGGCCTCCTGCGCCGCTTCGGGGAAATTAAACATTCCCAACATGATAAACTACGGCCTGGGAAATATTACCGGGGTAGACTGTCTGCCGAAAGTAGATAGCCCTAAGGGTGCTTACGGCCGGATGCAGGAAATCTCCCGGGGTAAGGATACCACCACCGGCCATTGGGAAATTGCCGGTATCGTGTCAAAAGACCCGCTGCCTACCTATCCGGAGGGGTTTCCGGAGGAGGTCCTTGCACCTTTCCGGGAGCAGACCGGTAGGGGTGTGCTGGCCAATGCTCCCTGGTCCGGAACGCAGGTGCTGGAAGCCTATGGCAAGGAGCACATGGAAACGGGAGACCTGATCGTTTATACCTCGGCAGATTCTGTGCTCCAGATCGCCGCCCACGAGAATATCGTACCCCCCCAGGAGCTTTATGACTACTGCCGGATCGCCCGAAAGATCATGCAGGGGAAGCATGGGGTAGGACGGGTGATCGCCCGGCCCTTTGTGGGTACACCGGGGGATTTCCGGCGCACTGCCAACCGCCATGACTTTTCCTTAGAGCCCACCAAGCAGACTTTGCTGGATGCAGTGAAAAAGGCAGGTAAGGACTCTATCGCTGTGGGCAAGATCTATGATATTTTTGCCGGTCGGGGCACGACGGAGCATGTATACAACACCTCCAACCAAAACGGCATGGAACACGCAGACCATTACGCAGAAAAGCGTTTTTCCGGTTTGTGCTTTGTGAATCTGGTGGATTTTGATATGGACTTCGGCCACCGCAGAGACCCGGAGGGCTACGCTTTGGCGTTGAACGCATTTGATGCTTGGCTGGGAGAATTTGTGAAGAAACTGGATCAGGAGGATATCCTCTTCATCACCGGTGACCACGGCTGTGATCCCGGCTACCAGGCAACCACCGACCACACCAGAGAGTTTGTACCCCTGCTTGCCATCGGGAAACAGGTAAAGCCTAAGGATCTGGGTACGCTGCCAACCTTTGCGTGCCTGGGGGCAACGGTGGCAGATCTGTTGGAAGTGAAGCTGGATACCCCAGGGGTATCCTTCAAGGAGAAACTGCTATGAAAGAAAACAAACTGATCCAGGCGGCCAAGGATGCTATGATGCAGGCCTATGCCCCTTACTCCGGCTATCTTGTAGGTGCGGCGGTGGAAACGGCCGACGGCACAATTTACACCGGTTGTAATGTGGAAAACGCCTCCTACTCGGCAACAAACTGCGCTGAGCGGACGGCCATTTTTAAGGCGGTGTCGGAAGGACACCGGAAAATTACCGCTGTGGCAGTCTGCGGCGGCAAGGGCGGCAAATTAACAGGGTTCTTTCCTCCTTGCGGCGTCTGCCGTCAGGTGATGGCAGAGTTTTGCGATCCTGATGTCCCTGTGTATTTGATGGGCAAGGATAATCAGTACAAGATGGTGACGGTGAAAGATCTGCTGCCACATGGCTTTGACAGTTCGGCTATGGATATGTAAATAAAAAAACACCGCTCGTATGAGCGGTGTTTTCTTTTTGACGAAGAATTAGCCTTCTGCGCGCATCTGAGCGAAGCACTCGCTGCAGTATACGGGACGGTCGGACTTGGGCTCGAAGGGAACCTTTGCCTCGCCGCCGCA
>JAZREX010000048.1:0-22488 GCA_045661025.1 Faecousia sp.
GGCGGCGCCATCTTTCTGTTGCACTTGTCCTAGGGTCACCCCCGGCAGGCGTTACCTGTTATCCTTGCCCTGTGGAGCCCGGACTTTCCTCACCTGGGCGCTTTCGCAGCCCAGCCGCGGCTGTCCGACCTGGTCGCGGAAATATTGTACAGCATGCACAGAAAATTGTCAAATGGAATCCGAAAAATGCAGGCTCTTTTGTTGGAAAAAGATAAGAAAAATTATCATCTTCCTGGATTTTACTTGCAAATTATCTTGGTAAGGGCTATACTATCCATAAGAATAAGGGGGCTGTTCCTATGAAAAATTTTGATAACTATTTTCAAAGCCTTGTAGGAAAAGAAATCGTTGTGTTAGGTCTGGGTGTGAGCAATCGGCCGTTGGTCAGATTGCTGTTGGAATACGGCTGCAGCGTCACAGGTTGCGACCGTACCCCCAGAGAGAATTTAGATGCGCAGGTGCTGGAACTGGAGCAGCTTGGCTGCAAACTCCGGGTAGGAGAAGGGTATCTGGAGAACCTTTCTGCCGATCTGGTTTTCCGCACTCCCGGTATGCATCCCGGGATTCCTGCTCTTGAGACCTTGCGGCAGCAAGGCGCCCAGGTGACAAGTGAGATGGAAGTGTTTTTTGCCCTGTGTCCTTGTCAGATGATCGCAGTTACCGGCTCTGACGGAAAGACCACGACTACTACATTGATCTCTGAACTGCTGAAAGCAGAAGGGAAGACTGTCTGGTTAGGCGGCAATATTGGCACACCCCTGCTGCCTTTGTGCCGGCAGATGAAGCCGGAAGATTTTGCAGTGGTAGAACTCAGTTCTTTCCAGCTAATGGATATGACTCGCAGCGCCCAACGGGCAGTTGTGACCAATGTAGCGCCGAATCATCTGGATGTACACAAGGATATGGATGAGTATGTCCAGGCGAAGAAGAATGTATTTGCATTCCAGAATTCCCAGGGGCTTTTGGTAGTCAACGCAGACAATGATATCACTGCTGGCTTTACCGGCAACGGAAAGACCCGGCAGTTTGCCCGGGTGGGGAAATTGGAGCAAGGTGTCTGCCTGGATGAGGATATGATCTGCCGGGACGGTGTCCCTGTGCTGGACAAAAAAGATATTCTCCTGCCTGGCGAACATAATGTGGAAAATTACATGGCGGCGATCCTGGCGGTGGAGGGACTGGTTTGCGACGATACTATCCGCAATGTTGCCAAAACCTTCGGCGGTGTGGAACACCGAATCGAGCTGGTTCGGGTGAGAAATGGGGTTCGGTTTTATAATGACTCCATTGCCTCCTCTCCTAGCCGTACCATTGCGGGCCTCAAGAGTTTTCCGGAAAAAGTGCTACTGATCGCCGGCGGTTATGATAAGCATATTCCCTATGATGTATTAGGCCCGGAGATTTGCGCTCATGTAAAAACGCTATATCTCAATGGCGCTACCGCTGAACAAATCCGCCAGGCGGTGGAATCTGCCCCTAACTATCATTCCGGTGCGCCTAACATTGTGATGTGCCGAGATTTTACCGAAGCTGTGAAAAAGAGTGCTGCAGAGGCAGTAGAAACCGATGTGGTGCTCATGAGCCCTGCCAGCGCGGCCTTTGATCAATTTAAAAACTTCATGGAACGGGGCAAATACTTTAAAAAACTGATTATGGAGCTGTAACTATGAAAATCCACGTGTTAACAAAGCAAGCACGGCGTGTTTTGCCACTAAAAAAGTGCGGTGCAGTGATCGTGGCGGCAGGTTCTGCCTCCCGGATGGGTGGCATTGATAAGGTGATGGCGCCTTTACAGGCAGAGCCTATGATCCTAAGAACTGTCCGCAGTTTTGCCCAAAGCGATGTTATAAGAGAAATCGTGGTTGTTACCCGACAGGATCTGATCCAGCCGATCATGGAGCTGTGCCGTGATTTTTCCAAGGTCCGTGCTGTGATTGCCGGTGGAAGCAGCAGACAGAAGTCTGTGGAGATCGGTTTGCATGCTTTGTCTAAAGATATCAAGTTGGCGGCCATCCACGATGGCGCAAGACCGCTGATTTCTCAGGCAGTGATCGACCGCACGGTCCGGGCTGCAAACACCTATGGCGCAGCAGCCCCCGGTATACCGGTGAAAGACACCATGAAAGTCGCCCAAGGCGGTGTGATTGTTGCTACCCCGGACAGAAGTAAGCTTCGGGCTATCCAGACACCCCAGGTGTTTGATATTGACCTTTTAAAGGGTGCTTTGCATAAGGCCTGGCAGGAGAATGCAGAGCTGACTGATGATTGCTCGGCAGTAGAACGGCTGGGAATGTCTGTAAAGATCGTAGAGGGCGATGAGAAAAATTTGAAGGTCACCACCCCTATGGATTTGAAAATCGCCCAGATGCTATTGGAGGAAATGTAATGCGAATTGGACACGGATATGATGTGCACAGATTAGTGCCGGGCAGAGCGTTGATTTTAGGCGGTGTGACCATTGATTATCCTTTGGGTCTGGACGGACATTCGGATGCGGATGTGCTGCTTCATGCAGTGTCAGATGCCTTGTTAGGCGCAGCGGGCCTTGGGGATATTGGCAGACATTTTCCGGATACGGACGCAGCCTATAAAGGGGCAGATTCCGGTTTGCTACTTGCCCAGGTAGGACAGAAGATCCAGGCAGCTGGCTATCGGGTGGAGAATATCGATGTGACCATGATCGCCCAGAAGCCGAAACTGAAAGATTACATTGGACAGATGGAGGAAAACATTGCCGGATTTTTAGGAATATCACCGGATCAGGTGAACGTAAAGGCTACCACCGAGGAGCATTTGGGTTTCACCGGAGACGGCAGCGGTATGGCCTGCCATGCAGTATGCTTATTGGAATCCTTATAAACCATAAACTACACATTTTCGACTTCCCGGGCATAGATTAGCTCGGGAGGTTTTCTATATGGATGGCTATTGGATCACATTTTCTTCTATCACCCCGGCACAACGGGGGGAGGGTGTTTTAAAGAGAAATCATATTTTCTGCAGTCTACGGCGCGCCCCCAGATGGATGGAGGCAAGAGGCTGCGGCTACAGCCTGCAAGTACGCCCAAATGATTGGGAAATTGCCGTCGCATTACTGAAAAACGAGAATATTTCGTTCCGAAAAGTTTATAAACTGCGCCCAGATGGACAGGGCGAGGAGGTGGGTTTTCTGTGATTTATCTTGATCATGGAGCCACCTCCTATATCAAACCGCCTCAGGTGGAGGCTGCTATGATTCGGGCGCTCCATCGCTGTGCCAATCCGGGCAGAGGGGGATACCGTCAATCTATCGAGGCGGCTCGGACGGTATACCGCTGCCGGGAACAGGCGGCTCAACTGTTTGCCTGTGAGCCGGAACAGGTGGTATTTACCGGCAACTGCACCCAGGGTCTGAACACGGCAATTTTCTCTTTGTTTTCCCCTGGGGATCGGGTGGTGATCTCGGGGTTTGAGCACAATGCGGTGGTGCGTCCACTATATGCTTTGGGAGCAAAGGTGATTGTAGCAGGACGAAAACTCTTTGACTGGGAGGATACCTTGGTAGAGTTTAAAAAGGCCTTAGAACAGGGGGTAGACGGGGCAGTATTTACCCATGTGTCCAATGTCTTTGGCTATATTCTTCCGGTGGAGCAAATGGCGGCCCTTTGCCGGCGGTACCATGTGCCCTTTGTAATGGACTGCGCTCAATCTGCCGGAATGCTGCCTATTGATTTTCGTGGGTTGGGAGCGGAATGTATTGCAATGCCCGGCCACAAGGGGTTGCTTGGCCCCCAGGGGACAGGGATTTTGCTGTGCAAGGATTTATTGAAACCGCTACTGTATGGAGGTACCGGTGGAGACTCCCAGAGTCGGACAATGCCGGATTTTTTGCCGGAGGGTTTGGAAGCGGGGACACAGAACGTACCCGGGATCGCCGGACTGTCGGCTGGACTGTCGTATCTTGAGCACCGCGGCATAGCAGATGTGGGAAGCCAGGCGGCAATGCAATGTAAAATTTGCGCAAAAAGTTTGCGAAATCTGGGATATCATGTGTATTCTGGAGAGAACCAGCTGGCAACCGTTAGCTTTGTTCCCGGTACGGATTGCGAAATTTTTGCGCAGCGTCTTTCCCAGAAGCAAATTGCGGTTCGTGCAGGGTTACATTGCGCCCCCTTGGCCCATGAGAGCGCTGGTACGTTACAGACCGGAACGGTGCGGGTCAGCTTTGGTCATGATGCACGATTTTCTCAAACCAAAAGCTTCTTGAAAGCCTTGGAGGAAGTGGGATAATTTTCGAAATATTTTCCCAATTCCTATTGCTATCGGAGGGCAAATCCGTTATAATGGAATAGATAATAGGCTAGTTATGCCAATGGCACAAATGCTATGTAGAAATGAGGTTGAAAGCGATTATGGAATACTTGCGCTCGATTATAGAAAATCTGCCTGTGATGCAATGGACAGACCTATTAGATATCGCGGTCGTAGCCTTTTTGATATATAAATTGTTACCTGTTTTTCGCTCTACCGGCACAGGCAGAATTGCTTGGATGGTGGTGGTTGTGCTGGTTGTTACCTGGCTGACAGGCGAAATAGGTCTGAACACCTTGAACTTTATTTTAAGTCAGGTGCTGGCAGTAGGACTCATTGCCATTGTGATTTTGTTCCAGCCGGAATTGCGCCGGATGCTGGATCATGTGACAAATATCAAACTGAAACAATTCCTGTTTTCTCAGAGACCCTCCCAGGAGATGATTCCTGCCATTGAGCAGACAGTTCGCGCTTGTGAGATCATGAGCCGGGAGCGGGTAGGCGCTTTGATCGTCTTTGCTAGAAATAGCCGTTTAGAGGAGTATTTTAAAACCGGTACGCTGATTGATGGCGCAGTATCTGAGCAGTTGATCCGCAATGTCTTTTTTCCAAAGGCATCTTTGCACGATGGCGCTATGATCGTAAGAGACAATCGGATCGCTGCTGCAGGGTGTGTCCTGCCTTTGTCTGAGAGTGACCGTATCAATGCGGATCTGGGAACCCGGCATCGGGCAGCTGTGGGTATGAGCGAGGTTTCTGATGCAGTAATTGTGGTGGTATCTGAGGAGACCGGCGCCATCTCTGTAGCGGTGGGCGGCATGCTGAAACGGCATTTGGCTCCCCAGACACTGGAGCGGTTGTTGCGCAATGAATTATGTCCGGAAGAGCCAGATCAGGAGGAGAACCTGGTGGTAAAGCTCCGTCAAAAGCTGCAGAAGAAGGAGGGCAGGGATGATGAAAAATAAGCTGTTAACCGCACTCGTTTCTGTAGCAGTGGCTTTGGGCCTTTGGTTTTATGTGGTGACGGTGGTCAGCCCCAATTCTGATAAGGTATTTACCAATATCCCTGCTATGATGCAAAGTGAAGTGCTGCTGCAAGAGCGGGGTCTGATGATTACCGATATGAACACAGACAGTGTTACATTACATCTGGAAGGCAGTCGTATTGACCTGAATAAACTGAGCAATGCCAATATCATGGTTACAATGGATGTTTCTAAAATCTATGAGCCGGGAACGCATCAACTGACCTATTCCCACACATTCCCTGGTGATGTTGCTTCCAATGCTATTAATGTGCTCAGCAAAACTCCCGGTACGATTACTGTAGAAGTGCAGGAGCGTATCAGTAAAGATGTGCCTGTGGAGGTCGTGTATAACGGCTCTTTAGCAGAAGATCTTATTGCTGACAAGCAGAATAAGCAACTGAGCGCAGAAAGCGTAAAAGTAACGGGCCCCAAATCTGTGATCGACCAAATTTATGTGGCGCAGATTCAAGTGGATTTAGAGGGTCGCACGGAGAGCTTTAGTGAAGAATTTACCTATACTCTTTGCAACGAACGCAAGGAGCCTGTGGATGTAGCAATGGTTACGACCAATACAGAAAATCTGACGCTGACGCTGAAGATCATGCGGGTGAAGGAACTGCCGTTAGAGGTGGAAATTATCTACGGCGGCGGAGCCAATCCGGATAACACCACAGTCATAGTAGAGCCGGAGTCTATCTGGGTGTCCGGAAGCGATACCATTTTGGAAGGTTTGGATAAGCTGGTGTTGGGCACTGTCAATTTGGCAGAGATGGCTGACGATCAGACATTGACTTTCCCCATCAAATTGCCGGAAGGCGTAACCAATGAAAGTGATGTTACGGTTACAGAAGCGACGGTAGATGTAAAGTTTGAGAACCTGCAAACAAAGTCTATCACACTAAAAGAGGGCTTCCAAGTGATCAATGTGCCTGCAGGGATGACAGCGGAGCTGCTGACCCAGGCGCTGGAAGTACAGATCCGCGGAACGGAATCCCAACTGGAAAAGGTAAAGCCGGAAGATTTTCAGGTGATCATCGATATGACCGATGTACAACCGGGAACAGCTAAGCTGAAGGCAGAGATCATATGCGCAAACCAGCAGGTCGGCACTGTGGGAACATACACCGTTTCTGTTACATTGAGTAAAACCCAGGAGGGATAACATGGAACAAACGGTCAGGGTGGTAAGTACCCACCCGGACGGCACCGCACAGGTGCTCCACGTTCGCCAGAGTGCTTGCTCTGGGGATTGTCACAAATGTTCCGGCTGTGGCGCGGTGCAGCAGAAAATGCTGTTGACGGCTGAAAATCCAATCAAAGCAAAGCCCGGGCAGTTGGTGACCATTCGGACCCGGTCCGGTCCGGTATTGGCGGCTGCTGCGGTGTTATACCTGTTACCCCTTGGATTTTTCTTCTTGGGATATTTGGTGCTGCAAAGAGTCTTAGGCGGATGTCTTGGGTTTTTGGCAGGTATTCTTGTGGCTGTGCTTTATGACCGCAAGGTGATGCGCAAGAAAAAAACTGTATATACAATTACCGGGTTTGATCAAATTTACACAAGTCCGGAAGAAGGGGATAATGACCTTGATTAAAAGTATGACTGGCTACGGCCGTGCTGTTGAAAATGTGAATGGCAGAGAATTTACAGTAGAACTGCGCTCTGTCAACAATCGGTATTTGGACTGTTCTGTTCGCTTGCCCCGGATGCTGTCTTTTGCAGAGGATGCTGTGAAACAGGCAGTAAAAGCATCTGTTTCCAGAGGCAAGGTGGATGTTTACATCTCTTTGCGCAGTGAAGGCGGCGACGAAACAAAGGTAACTTTGAATGCCCCTGTGGTAGAAGGCTATCTTGCTGCTATGGAACAGATGGTATCTGAATTTGGCGTTGCCAAAGAGATCACCACCGCGGCCTTGGCCCGGCTGCCTGAGGTGTTTCTGATGGAAAAACCTCAAGTGGATGAGGAGCAGCTGCAGGCGGATCTGATGGCTGTGGTCAATCGTGCGCTGGATAGCTATGATGCTATGCGCTGCACAGAAGGACAGGCTCTGGATAAGGACTTAAGAAGCCGTGGTCAGACCATTTTGGAGCTGGTAGCACAGGTGGAGCAGGGCAATGCCCAAACAGTAGTGGATTACCGGGCAAAACTTGAAAGTAAGCTGCGGGAAGTGCTCTCTTCTACCACCATTGATGAAAGCCGGATCCTTACAGAGGCAGCGATCTTTGCGGATAAGGTTGCAGTAGACGAGGAAACTGTGCGCCTGCGCAGCCATTTGGAGCAGATGAACACTATGCTCACCGCCGGCGGCGCAGTAGGCAGAAAGCTGGACTTTTTGCTCCAGGAGATGAACCGGGAGGCCAACACCATCGGTTCTAAGTGCACAGATGTCAAGCTTGCCCGAATTGTGGTAGATATCAAGGCAGAATTGGAAAAGATTCGGGAACAGACCCAGAACATCGAGTAAGGGGTCTGTTATGAAGCTGATCAATATTGGTTTTGGAAGTATGATTGCCGCCCACAGGCTGTTAGCTGTGGTGGATCCGGACTCTGCGCCGATTAAGCGGGTTGTCCAGGAGGCAAAAGAGCGGGGCATGCTGATCGATGCCTCCTACGGTAGAAAGACAAAAGCTGTGATTCTGATGGACACTGACCATGTGATTCTGTCTGCGCTGACCCCCGAGACGATCTTTGCTCGGTGGAATGAAAAAGAATCCCAGCAGAAGGAGGATACAGATGCCTGAGGGTAAATTGTTTGTGATCTCCGGGGCTTCCGGTGTGGGAAAAAGTACAGTACTTTCCCGGGTGATGGCCCAGCGGGATGATTTGCGTTTTTCTGTATCTGCCACCACCAGAAACCCCCGACCCGGGGAGGTGGAAGGACAGAGCTATTACTTTGTTTCAAAAGAGCAGTTTCAGGATATGATTGCTCAGAACGCTTTTGTGGAATACGATGCCCATATGGATAATTACTACGGCACACCAAAGGCTCAGTTAGAAGAAAAGCTGACCAAGGGTAGTGTGATCCTGGATATTGAACCCAATGGGGCATTCCAAGTGAAAAAAGCTTGTCCCGATGCGGTATTGATCTTTATTACGCCCCCTTCCACAGAGGAGCTGGAACGGCGGCTGCGTTCCCGGGGCGACACCTCTGAGGAACAGATCCAACTGCGGCAAGCCCGCGTAGCCTGGGAAATTGCCCAGAGTGAACACTATGATTACATCGTTATCAATGACCAGGTGGATGCCTGTGCAGATAAAATATTAAATATCATTGCCGAGAAAACGGCGTGAATTGGAGGAATTGAAAATGTTGTACCCCCCTGTAGCAGATTTGTTGAAGAATGTGGAAAGTCGTTATCTGTTGGTAAATGTGGTGGCTCAGCGGGCACGCCAGATTTCCCAGGAAGCTGAGGAACTGCAGGAAGAGCTGACAGAGAAGCCTGTCACCTTGGCAATTCGTGAGGTTGCCGAGGGCAAGCTCACCGCTTCCTTGAAGGAAGAATATAAGAAATAAAACTGGCAAAATACCGGATAAGGAGGGGCTGTATGATTGCTAAAATTGCTGTAGATGCGGCAAATTTTGCCATTGACAAGCCCTATTCTTATTTTGTTCCGGAGTCAATGGCAGTGCAGCCTGGCGTTCGGGTGCAGCTGCCCTTCGGAAGGGGAAACCGGGCTACCGAGGGCGTGGTGCTGTCCGTGATGCCGGGAAGTGATGAAGGACTGAAAGAAATTACGGCAGTCCTGGATGAAACACCGGTGTTGTCTGATACCATGCTTCGGCTGGCGGCGTTTATGCGGGAACGGTATTTTTGTACGTTCTATGATGCTATCCGTACCATGCTTCCGGCAGGTTTGTGGTTTTATACCCGCCAAACTTTTTTGTTGACCCAGGACAGAACCTGGAAAGAAAAGATCATCCGCAATCCCTTGGCAAAGAATATTCTGGCTTTTATGGAGGATTGCGGCGGCCAGGCAACGGAAACCGCCCTGGAAAACCTTTGCCAGGATGCAGAAGCCTTGGATAAGGCCTGCAGATACCTTCTGGGCAAGAAGTGGATCGCCACCCAGGTGGCATACACCCGGCGCGTTGCAGATAAGACCCGGAAAATCGCCACATTGGCAGTACCGGCAGAGCAGGCTCAGGCCTTTGTTGCCACCCGCCCTAAGTCAGCGGCTTTGCAAAAAAGTGTACTGGAGTTGCTATGCACTGCCGGCAGCGCTTCGGTAAAGGAAATTTGTTATTTTACCGGTGCTAAAAACACAACGATCAAGCGGTTGGAAGAACTGGGCTTTTTGAAGCTGTTTGAGCAGCCGCTGCTCCGTTGCCGGCAGATCCAGCCTCAAAAGCTGGATGGGCCTCTGATCTTAAATCCGGAGCAGCAGGAAGCCTATGATGGCTTGGCATCTCAGATGGAGGCGGAAAGTCCTGGCGCAGCCTTGCTGCATGGTGTGACCGGTTCGGGAAAAACCTCTGTATATATTTCTTTGATTCAAAAGACCCTGGAGAGACGAAAGCAAGCGGTGCTTTTAGTACCGGAAATTGCTCTGACCCCCCAGCTGCTGGGCTTAATGGCGGCCTATTTTGGTGACCGGGTGGCAGTGCTGCACAGCAGTCTCCCTACCACAGAAAGGTATGACCAATGGAAGAGAATCCGGGCAGGGGAGGCCACTGTGGTGGTGGGCACTCGCTCTGCCGTGTTTGCGCCCTGTCCCAACTTGGGTCTTGTGATCCTGGATGAGGAACAGGAGCATTCCTATAAATCCGAAAATGCCCCCCGGTATGACGCCGCCCAGATTGCCCTGTGGCGGGGAAACCGGGAAAAGTGCCTGGTGCTCTTTGGCTCTGCAACCCCATCGGTGCAGACCATGTTCTATGCCAAATCCGGGATCTATAAGCTGTATACCCTGCAGAACCGGTACAACGGTCGCCCCCTTCCTAAGGTGGAGATCGTGGATATGCGGCAAGAACCGAAAATGGGCAATGGCTTGTCGGTGAGCTATCACCTGCAGGATGCCATCGGAGATACTAACAACGAAAACAAACAGACCATTCTGTTTTTAAATCGCCGGGGTAACAGTCGGGCGCTGGTTTGCGTGGACTGCGGACAGACACCGAAGTGTCCCCGCTGTGATGCCCGATTGACTTACCACAGCGCCAACAGCCGGATGATGTGCCACTATTGCGGCTACTCCCAAGGGGCAACTACGCGCTGCAGCTGTGGCGGCCCGATGAAACAAGTGGGCACAGGCACCCAAAAGGTGCAGCAGGAGCTGGAAAATTTATATCCCGGCATGAAAGTGTTGCGGATGGATGCGGATACTGTCAGTGCCACCAATACCCATGAGATGATCCTGGAAAAGTTCAATCAAGAGAAAATACCGGTGCTTTTGGGTACGCAAATGGTGGCCAAGGGTTTGAATTTACCGGATGTTACATTGGTTGGTGTATTGGATGGGGATCTGGGCCTGTATACTGACGGCTACCGGGGAGCGGAAACTACTTTCAATATGCTGACCCAGGTAGTTGGCAGAGCCGGACGGGGAGATACCGCCGGACGGGCGGTGATCCAGACCATGGTGCCGGAACATCAGGTGATCGGTCTGGCGGCCCGCCAGGATTATGACGGCTTTTATAATTTGGAGATCGGTCTGCGTAAGATGCAGCAATGCCCACCCTTTGGGGATATTGCAACCGTGACCTTCACCGGAGAGGATGAGGGGAAGGTGCTGCGGGGCGCAGCAAAGTTCCGGGACAGCTTGCGCAGCTGCCTGGCGTTGCCGGAATATAGCGGCACAAATTGCGCAGTCTTAGGAACTGCTCCATGTCCAGTGCCGAAAATTAACTTCCACTATCGGTATCGGCTGACTTTGCGATGCCGGATGGATAAGCCCCTGCGCAGGTTACTTGCCCATTTGCTGCGGCAGTTTTCCCAGGATCGGGAGAACCGAAACATCACAGCCTTTATTGATGTAAACGGATATGACTAAAGAAACGAGGAAACAACAATGGCAATGCGTAAAATATTGACAGATGCAGAGCCTGCTTTGCATAAGGTTTGCAAACCTGTGGTAGACTTTGACAAGAAGCTGCACAGCTTGCTTGATGATATGAAGGAAACCCTGATCGACTCCGGTGGAGTTGGTCTGGCAGCACCCCAGGTGGGAATCTTGCGCCGGGTAGTCCTTGTGGATATCGGCGAGGAGATTATCGAGCTGATTAATCCCACCCTGGTGGAGGTAGACGGGGAACAGGAAGGCCCTGAGGGCTGTCTCAGTGTTCCCGGTAAGTACGGTCTGGTCAAGCGCCCCTATTATGCAAAGGTGCGCGCCCAGGACAGAAATGGGGAGTGGTATGAAGCAGAGGGAGAGGAGCTGATCGCCCGGTGCTTCTGCCATGAGTTAGACCATTTAGATGGCATTATTTATACAGAAGTGATGGAGCGGTTCTTATCGGAAGAGGAACTGCAGTTCGAGGAATAAATTTGGAGGAGAGCCCATGCGGGTGGTATTTATGGGTACGCCGGACATTGCGGCGACTTGTTTGAAAAAAATCATTGCAGACGGTTTCCAGGTGGTAGGTGTTTATACCCAGCCGGATCGCCCCAGAAATCGGGGAATGAAGCTAAGCTATTCTCCTGTAAAGGAAGTGGCTCTGGCAAATGATCTGCCGGTGTTTCAGCCGGAGAATTTCCGTGAGGAAGAAACGGTAGAACAACTGCGGCAGCTGCAGCCGGATGTAGTGGCAGTGGTGGCCTATGGGCGGATCTTGCCTCAGAAGGTGCTGGATATCCCTGCAAAAGGCTGCATCAACATCCATGCAAGTTTGCTGCCTGCCTACCGCGGTTCTGCGCCTTACCAGTGGGCAGTGCTGGACGGTCAGGAGGAAACTGGCGTAACAGCTATGTATTTGTGCAGACAGATGGATGCCGGTGATATGATCGATATCGCAAAGACACCTATTGACCCCCAGGAAACAGCAGGAGAGCTGCTTGATCGCCTGGCGGTGTTGGGCGCGGATCTGCTGAGCCGTACCTTGACTTCCATTGAGGAAGGAACTGCGACGGCAACCCCCCAGGATGAATCCCTGGCGACTTATGCGCCTATGCTGGATAAAACCATGTGCCCCATTGATTGGACAAAAACTGCCCAACAGGTGCATAACCATATTCGCGGTATGCATCCCTGGCCTGTGGCCACGGCGGAGCTTGCCGGTACCCGGTTTAAGATTCATTCTGCAGTGGTGGTGGAAAAAGGTCAAAGCGCTGCTCCCGGCACGATTTTGGGTCTGACCAAAACCGGTCTGCAGGTTGCTTGCGGCCAAGGCGCGGTGGAAATTCGGGTATTGCAGGCTGAGGGAGGAAAACGGATGGCAGCGCCGGATTATTTCCGGGGACATCCTTTGGAGATTTAAACCATGAGTGGAAGAGAAACAGCCCTCAATGTGCTGATCGCCTGCCGTCGGGACGGCGCTTGGTCCAACGGGGTGTTAAAAGAATATACCCAGAAAGCCGGGCTTGACCGCCGTGAGGCGGCGTTAGCTGCAAGACTCTGCTACGGTGTGCTGCAGAACCGGGGGAAATTGGATTTCTACCTGGAACAGCTGCTTACCGGGCGGCTGAAGGATCTGCATCCTGCGGTGCGGGATATTCTTCATCTGGGCTTATATCAGCTGTACTTTATGGATAAGATCCCCCAGAGTGCGGCGGTCAATGAGTCTGTGATCCTGACAAAGCAGTACTGCAAAAAGCAAAAGAATGCTTCCGGATTGGTTAATGGCGTTTTGCGAAACGCTGTGCGCAGCAAGGATAGTTTAAAGCAGCCCAATGCCTGGCCTACCCAGTATAGCCATCCCCAGAAGCTGATCGATATACTGTTGGATTCTGTTGGGAAGGCCCAGATGGAGGGTATGCTTCGGGCCAATAACGAAGTGCCGTCCATCGTGATCCAGGTCAATACCAAAGCTGCCAGCTGTGCGGATGTGATCGCCAGTCTGGAAAGTCAAGGCGTAACGGCAATGCCCCATAAATGGCTGGAAGATTGTTTGGTGCTTTCCGGCACTGGAGATCTGGAAAAGTTGGAGGCGTTCCAAAAAGGTTGGTTTTATGTCCAGGATGGGGCAGCGAAACTCAGCGTGCTTTGCGCCCAGATCCCCCAGGGAGCACGGGTGCTGGATTGTTGTGCAGCCCCCGGTGGCAAAAGCTTTGCTGCAGCTATCTGTGGCGCAGGAGAAATTACCGCCTGTGATATTTACCCACACAAGATTTCTGTGATGGAAGCCGGTGTACAGCGGCTGGGCTTTGATAATATCACTTGCCTGTGTCAGAATGCAGCGGTCTTTCGTCCGGAATGGGAAAATGCCATGGATGTGGTGATTGCAGATGTACCCTGTTCCGGTTATGGCATCATCCGGAAAAAACCGGATATCCGTTATAAAGACCCGGATACCATGACTGCATTGCCCCAACTGCAGTTGGAGATTTTAGAAAACCAGGCAAGGTATGTAAAGCAAGGGGGCGTATTGCTGTACTCCACCTGTACGCTTTTAAAGCGGGAAAATGAAGAAGTGGTGTCAGCGTTCTTGGAAAGAAACAAGGATTTTGTCACAGAAAAGCTTCCATTACCCGAAATGTTCCCGAAAAACAAAACCGGAATGTTAACACTGATTCCGGGACAATACGATACTGACGGCTTCTTTATTTGCCGTATGAGAAGGAAATAAGTATGACGCATATCAAATCCATGACACTGGCAGAACTGGGACAGGTGCTTAAAGATCTGGGCCAGCCCGCTTTTCGTGCCAAGCAGGTGTATACCTGGCTACATAAAGGCGTGCGTAGCTTTGAGGAGATGACCAATCTTCCCAAGCAACTGCGGGATATCTTGGAAGAGAACTATCCCATTTGCGCTCCGGAAGTGGTGCGTAAGCAGGAATCTGCCAAGGATGGCACAATCAAATATTTGTGGCGGCTATCTGACGGCAACTGTGTGGAAACGGTGCTAATGCGCTATCATTATGGCAATACTGTGTGTATTTCCACGGAGGTTGGCTGTAAAATGGGCTGCGCTTTCTGCGCTTCTACCCTGGGCGGTTTCGTACGGCAGCTACAGCCCTATGAAATGTTGGACCAGGTGCTCTTTACCCAGGTGGATTCCGGTTTGCCGATCTCCCATATTGTGCTGATGGGCATTGGAGAACCCTTAGATAATTTTGACAATGTTATGCGTTTTTTGCATTTGGTCAATAGCCCCGAGGGCATGAATATTTCTATGCGGCATATTAGCCTGTCTACCTGCGGTTTGGTGCCGGGGATTGACAGGCTGGCCCAGGAAAAGCTGCAGTTGACCTTATCTGTGTCGCTGCATGCGCCTACCGACGAGATCCGCAATACCATTATGCCGGTGAACAAAGCCTATGACACCCAGCAGCTGCTGGATGCCTGTCGCAGATATTATGAAATTACCGGACGCCGCATTTCTTTTGAATATGCCATGATTGGCGGTGTAAACGATACTCCGGAGGCGGCAAATTTGCTACTGAAACGGTTAAAGGGTTTACCTGCCCACATGAATCTGATTCCTTTAAATCATGTGGAGGAGAGCCCTCTAAAGCCCAGCACCCGTCAGGCGGTACAGCGTTTCCAGAAGATCCTGGAAGATAGCGGCATCCCTGCCACCGTCCGCAGAACTTTGGGCAGCGACATTGATGCTTCCTGCGGTCAGCTGCGGCGTAAATTCACCCAAGGAAAGATATAATCATAGAAAGGAGTGTTGCTATATGCAATATTGGGGCACAACAGACCCTGGCTGTGTCAGAACCCAAAATCAGGACGCCTATCAAATTGCCGTGCTGGACAGAAATACCCTTCTGGGTGTCGTCTGTGATGGCATGGGCGGTGCGAAGTCCGGCAATGTAGCCAGCACTTTGGCTGTGGATGTGTTTGTCCAGGAGGTAAAGCGTACCTGGACTGCCGGTATGGAGCAGCAGCAACTGGAGCAGATGCTGCGTAATGCGGTAAAGTTGGCAAACTTTACGGTATATGATCAGTCCAGACAGTTTGAAGAATTTACCGGTATGGGTACCACC
Source organism: Faecousia sp. (assembly GCA_045661025.1). Classification (GTDB taxonomy): domain Bacteria; phylum Bacillota; class Clostridia; order Oscillospirales; family Oscillospiraceae; genus Faecousia. The sequence goes on from JAZREX010000048.1 coordinate 15,405, forward strand.
TTGGTAGCGGTGCTGATCCACGGCAAACAAGCCACTTTGGTAAATGTTGGCGACAGCCGCGCATATAGTGTGAAAAATGACGGCGTGTGTCAGCTAACAACGGACCATTCTTTGGTACAGATGATGGTCTCCCGGGGAGAAATGACCCCGGAGCAGGCAAAACACTACCCGGGAAAGAATTTGATTACCCGGGCTATCGGCACAGAACCGGTGGTGGAATGCGATGTATTCCATCGTAAACTTACCAGCGGAGAATGCTTACTTATGTGCAGCGATGGCTTGTCCAATCTGGTGGATGAACAGGAGATCCTCTTTGAGGTGGTCCATGGGGCAAACAAGCAGAGCAGCTGTGAACGGCTGTTAGAGATTGCGAAAAATCGGGGCGCGCCGGATAACGTGACCTGTGTTTTGATTCAAATTTGATTCCGGTGCGAAAGGAGTTTCGATTTATGGATAAATATATTGGACGGCTGTTGGATAACCGATACGAGATTTTGGAAGTGATCGGTACCGGCGGCATGGCTGTTGTATATAAAGCCCGTTGTCACAGACTGAACCGTCTGGTGGCGATCAAGATCTTAAAGGACGATTTTTTGGAGGATGAGGAGTTCCGCCGCCGTTTCCACACGGAGAGCCAGGCGGTTGCCATGCTCAGTCACCCCAATATCGTTTCGATTTATGATGTGTCCAGCTCCATTACCGCAGATTATATTGTTATGGAACTGGTGGACGGCATTACCTTGAAACAGTACATGGAAAAGAAGGGTGTGCTGAACTGGAAAGAGACTTTGCATTTTGCTATTCAGATCGGTAAAGCTCTGGAGCATGCCCATAGCCGCGGCATTGTCCATCGGGATATTAAGCCCCACAATGTGATGGTGCTGAAAAACGGCGCTGTCAAGGTCATGGACTTCGGCATTGCCCGGATGATGTCCAAAGGAAATACCTTGACCAAAGAGGCTCTGGGTTCTGTCCATTACATATCCCCGGAGCAGGCCAAGGGTGGTCGGGTGGATAACCGCTCTGATATTTACTCTTTGGGCGTTGTGATGTATGAGATGATGAGCGGAAGACCGCCTTATGACGGCGAATCTCCCGTGGCCGTTGCTATCCAGCATATCAACGGTGGCGCAGTGATGCCATCTACTTTGAATCCCAACATCCCCGGTGGATTGGAACAGATCATCATGAAGGCTATGTCCCATGAGGTAGAAGATCGGTATCCCACAGCTACCCAAATGCTGACGGATATGGATGAATTCCGGAAAAATCCCGCCATCCTCTTTGATTACAACACGCCGCCTTTAGACGAAGTGGTAAATCTTCCCAAACCCCCGCTGGTGCTGCAGCCGGAAACGGTTACCACCGCGGAAAAAATGGAAAAACGCCAAGATCCCCAACGGGCGGCAGATGCACGCCGCAGGGAGGGAAGCAGCTCTTCCCGTCATCGTCCCCAGGAACAGAAACATAAGCATAAGCAAAATAACACAGCAGCGATTGCCATTCTCTCCTGCTGCCTTGTTCTGGTGGTGGCGATTGTCATTTTCTTGGCCGTGCTGTTTGGCGATGGTGGTCAGAAAGCGGAGCTGGTGCAGGTGCCCGGAATCGTTGGACAGATGTATCAGCCCGATAGCCAGGTTGAAGGATTCCAAATCAAACTGGAAAAAGAGATCTATAGTGAGGAGCATGAAGCAGGTACGATTATCGCTCAGACACCCCTGGCAGGGGATCAAGTGGCGGATGACACTATCTATGTGACCGTAAGCATGGGAAAAGCGCCTGTGGTGGTGACCATGATCGATCTGATCGATGTGGAACTGTCTCAGGCAGAAAAAAAGCTCAATGCATTAAAGTTAAATTTAAAGATCACTCTGGTGGAACAATATCATGATACCATTGCGGAAGGAAGAATCATCGATAGCGAACCTGCTGCAGACGTGCCTTTGGTTGCGGATCAAGTAATTAAGCTTTATATCAGCAAAGGTCCGGAAATTAGGACATCTACTATGCCCAATGTGGTGGGAGAAGATCTGGAAAGTGCAAAATGGATTTTGGAGAACCAGTACCTGGATCTAAAGATTGAAGTGGAAGAAGTATTCGAATCCGTTGTAAGTGCAGGCGATGTGATTAAGACAGAGCCGGAAACCGGTAAGGAGTTGAAAACCGGCCAGACTGTGACGATCTATGTCAGCAAGGGCGCGCAGCTTGCCACCATGCCCAATGTTACTGGCATCGATGTGGATAAGGCGGTTAATATTCTGATTTCTTCTGGTTTTAATAACTACCAGATCGAACAGGTAGAAAGCGAAAGTGATAAGGATACTGTGGTAGAACAGTCCGTGGAAAAGAATACCGAAGTGGATGTGAAAACAGAGATTGTTCTGCTTGTATCCAAGGGAAAGGCGCAGCCTCAGGAAGTTACAAAAGATGTACAGATCGATCTTCGTGGCAGCGCAAATGAAGCGGATTGTCATGTTGTGATAAAGCTGGGGGATGAAACAGTGCTGTCCGAATTGGTGACAATGGGTACAACATCTGTGACGCTGAAAGATCAGACCGGCTCCGGTAGTGTAATTTACAAAGTGATTATTGATGACAGCGAAGGCTGGTTTGAAGAGGTGCCTTTTTAATGGCAGAGAGCCAAAAGAGAACGGGGCGTATCATTCGCTCCTTAAGCGGTTTTTATGATGTACAGACTCCCGAGGGAGTGGTGACTTGCCGGGGGCGGGGCTCTTTGCGCAGAACGGGCCTGAGCCCCTTGACCGGGGATATGGTAGAAATTACCGTGGAAAATGGGAAAGGTATGGTAGAATGTATCTTGCCCCGTCGGAATCGGTTTGTCCGTCCTGCGGTTGCTAATGTGGATGCGTTGGTGGTATTTGCTGCCGGAGTGACCCCGGTTACGGAGCCGTTTTTGATCGACCGGGTGGCAGCCATTGCCGGTGACCAGGAAGTGCCAGTGTATCTGTGCGTGAATAAGTGCGATTTAGATCCCGGAGAGGATCTGGTGCGCATCTATACCCATGCAGGCTTCCAGGTGATTTGTGCCAGCGCAGAAACCGGGGAAGGGGTGCAGGAGCTGCGGTCCTTGCTCCGGGGGAAACTGACTGCCTTTACCGGCAATACCGGTGTGGGAAAAAGCAGTATGCTCAATGCGCTGTGCCCCAGTCTGGAACTGGCTACCGGTCAGGTATCGGAAAAGCTGGGCCGCGGCAGACATACCACCCGCCATGTTGAGTTATACTGTCTGGAGAAGGATACCTATGTTGCAGATACCCCAGGTTTTTCCTCCTTTGACACGGAGCAAATGGATGTATTGCTGAAAGAAAATTTGCAGTACACTTTCCCGGATTTTGCGCCTTATCTGGGCGAATGCCAATTCCACGATTGCTCTCACCGGGCAGAACCTGCCTGCGCGGTACGGACCGCGGTGGAAGCAGGGAGCATCGAAAAGACCCGGTATGAAAGCTATTTAAAGCTTTACGAAAAGGCAGAACAGGTGAAACAGTGGGAAATCAAATCCCGATAAATAAGTAGGGGAGTGTTTTTGTGAATTCCAATTCTAATACCCATGCCCGTGTGGTGTTTTTAACAAGAACTGCAGCGCTGATCGCATTGCTGATCGCTTTGCAATGGGGCACAGGCTTTACCCAAGCATTTGCCGGTCAGTATATTACCGGATCGTTGGTGAATTGCGTACTGGCGGTAGCAGCTTTATTTGGTGGCGTTTGGAGCGGTGCGGTTGTGGCTTGTATTTCACCTTTTTGCGCGTTTTTGCTGGGGGTCGGTCCGAAACTGATACAGATCGTTCCCTGTATTGCCTTGGGCAATCTGAGTTTTGTGGTGATCTTATATCTGTTATTGCAAAGAGCGGAGAAACCCTGGCTGAAAGCAGGCGCTTTGGTGGTTGGGGCCTTTGCAAAATTCCTGGTGCTGTTTGTGGCGGTGGTCAAGGTGGTAATTCCTGCCTTGGCCAATACACTGAAACCGCCTCAGGTGGCAACCTTTACTACAATGTTTTCCTGGCCTCAGTTGGTTACCGCTCTGATTGGCGGTGCGCTGGCGTATCTGATCTTGCCGGTTTTGAAAAAAGCGATTCAAAAATAAGACGGTTTCTAAAACATTAAAAATCCCATGCAGCCATTTGGATTGCATGGGATTTTTACTATTTAAAAAAGTCAGCGCCCAGTTGCTGATAAAGACCCACAGCCCTGGTGACGCCGAAAGTGTCTGCTTGAATCAGCAGTTTTTTTAGACATGAGATATCCCGTTGTATGTGAAAGACAGCTTGATCTGATTCCAGATACCAGTCGTAATTGCTGGAGGTTTCCGCATCATAGTAGAAAGGTGATTTCAAATCGTCTAATGACGCTGGGAGGGATTGACAGCCATTCTCTGTTAACACAAGTTTTCGTCCTTCTGGGGCAATTTCTAACCAAAGCTCTCTGCCGGAATATGCAGCTGCGACTGTTTCTAAGCAGATGCCAGGAGCGGGACACTCCAGCAGAACCGGACAGGAAAGTGTTTCTGCGTAGGGTTGACTCACGCCTACAGGACAAGGTAGTGCAGTCACAAGAACATTGGCAATTTCTTGGGTTTTGGGATTTCGTGGCCGTTGAAAGTCCAACAGGATGCAATCCGGCTGCAGACGTTGACAATGCTCTGTCAGCTGTCTAGCAATCTGCAAAGGGTCGTGGTTAGAAGGGGGTGTACTGTCGTCCACAATTAACATGCTACCCTGGGGCAATGCCTGGGGGAAATTGGTAAGACCTGTGCCCCAGGGAGAAAAGTGGCAGGACATCCAGGCTGGGGAGGTGACGTGCGCTATGTGAGAAAATTCTGCCGCAGTCATTGCAAGATACCCCCCGATTCCCATAGACAAACCCCTTCCGCTATGTTATAATATTGCTGTATTTTATGAAAATGGATGTGCAGATATGTCTTTTCCCTTATTACCTACCATCATTGCCAACGCAGTGACAGATTTGACTCCCAGAATTCTTCGGGAGCACAACATTGAACTGTTAATGCTGGATTTTGATAATACCATCGTTCCTTATACTACCAGCATCCCTTCGGATCGAATGCTTACCTGGCTGCAGGGGATGCAGCGTTCGCAGATTCGTCTGTGTGTGGTTTCCAATAGCCGCAATCAGCGGGTTGTGGAATTTTGCAATAAGTATGGATTGGATTGCATTACCCATGCGCAAAAGCCCTTTTCCAAGGGAATCCGGCAATGCCTGGACAGGTATCAGATTCGGCCGGAGCGGTGCGCTCTGGTGGGTGACCAAATTTTTACAGACACCCTGGGGGCGAATGTTGCCGGGGTGAAATCCATCTTAGTAAAAGCTATCAATAACCATAATATCTGGCTGAAACTGCGCCATGTAGCAGAAAAGCCCTTTATTATTGCAGCAAAGAACAGGAGAATGAAACTATGAAGAACCTGGAAAAGTACTTATCTTTGTTAGGAGAAACTGTGGATGGTCTGCTCTTGACCAGCCGGTTCAGCCGGATGTATGGCGCAGAATTTGATATTGCCGAGGGTGTTGCCATTGTAACCCGAAAGGGCTGCCGTTATTTTACTGACAGCCGTTATATTGAGTCTGCGCAAAATGGTATCCAGGGCTTTGAAGTGCTGGAAATGAACCGCCAGAATAACTACAATAAGCTGCTTAACGATGCCATTGCCCAATTTGAAGTAGAGCGGCTGGGTTTTGAAGAGGAGTATTTGACTGTTGCCGAATACACGGGCTTTGAGAAAGAACTCCACGCAAAACTGGTTCCCTTCAATAGCCAGATCCACAGCTTCCGGGCAACCAAAGAACAGTGGGAGCTGGATCGGATGCGCAAGGCGCAGCAGATCACTGACAAGACATTTGACCAGATGATGGGAAAAGTTCGTGCTGGTATGACAGAAAAAGAACTCCAGGCAGAACTGATTTATTGCCTGTATCAAAATGGCGCTGACGGGTTGGCCTTTGACCCCATTATCGTTTCCGGACCTAACACCAGCTTGCCCCATGGCGTGGCAGGGGATCGGGTGATCTGTGAGGGCGATTTTGTCACCATGGACTTTGGTGCTTTGTACCAGGGTTACTGTGCTGACATGACCCGCACTGTGGCTGTTGGGTTTGTCACAGAGGAAATGGAAACTGTTTACAATACAGTATTGCAGGCACAGCTGGCAGGTATTGCGGCTTCCCGCCCCGGTGCGTTGGGCAAGGAAATCGATGCTGCTGCCCGGCAGGTGATCGTTGATGCAGGATTCGGCCAGTATTTTGGACATGGCTACGGCCACTGTATTGGCATGGAGTGCCACGAAGCTCCGAATTCCGGACCTTCCGGCGATCGGCCTATGGAAGCTTTTATGGTATCCTCTGCAGAACCCGGTATTTATCTGCCTGGAAAATTTGGCGTCCGCATCGAAGATTTGGTGATTTTCACTTCGGATGGCTGCGAAAACATTACCAAGAGCCCTAAAAAGTTGATTATTGTTTAAAAAATGGAAAAAGTGTAGATTACCCCTTGCAATCTTCTGGATTATAAGGTAGAATATATGCGCTAAGTTATGTAAAAATACACCCCGTTTTAGGGGGATTCTAGGAGGAAAAATAGAATGATTTCTGTTAGCGATTTCAGAAACGGCATTACTTTTGACATGGATGGCAAGGTAATGCAGATTATTGAGTTCCAGCACGTTAAGCCTGGTAAGGGTGCAGCTTTCGTCCGTGTAAAGATGAGAAACGTTATCACCGCCGGCGTGACTGAAACCACTTTCAACCCCAATGATAAGTACCCCACCGCTTACATTGAGCGCAAGAAGATGGAGTACTCCTACGCAGACGGTGATCTGTACTACTTCATGGACGGCGAGACCTACGAGCTGATCCCCATCGAGAAGGACAGCCTGGGCGAAGCATTCCGTTTCGTTAAGGAAAACGATACCTGCACTGTCATGAGCTACAAGGGCAATGTCTTTGGCGTGGAGCCTCCCCGTTTTGTGGAGCTGGAAGTTACTTCCACCGAGCCTGGCTTTGCCGGCAACACTGCTACCAACACCCTGAAGCCTGCTACTTTGGAG
>JAZREX010000049.1:0-3487 GCA_045661025.1 Faecousia sp.
AATGCACAACCGCCCGGTATTTTTTATGGCCAGCAGAGAATGCTGGCTTTTTTCATTTTTACCAGAAGGAGGAAAGCAGTATGAAGTGCCTACGCAAGTATGAGTGGGTAAAGTTACCCCGGAACTATCCGGATATGGGAAAAGGCCTTATGGCTTATTGGGCAAAGCTGGCATCTCGTGCCGCTTTCCGCAAGGGTGAAGCCAAATACTGTGGCCATATCAATGCTGTAACGCCCGGAATGTGGGCTGGCGGCATCGTAGGTCTCAAGAGCATTCTTGGTGTGAAGAGCCGTTCTGCAGCACTGGAGGTGCTGAATCAGTTGGGCTCTATGGGTTACATCAAGTACGGCATTGACCCGAAGACAAGGAAATTAACCTATGAAATCAAAGACTGGGTAGTTAAGTGCTCCGGCGCTGAGTGCCTGACAGGAACCGTTTATGCCACCGATGGCTATGGCTTCCTTTGCCTACCCAGAAATATTACAGAGCGCTTATTTGAGCAAGGTAGAACTTTTGATGAGTCTGATGCCTGGCTCGATCTCTGGTGCCACACTGCCTTTGAGGATCGTGGAAATGCTTTCTCGTTCCTTGCTCCGGTAGTTCAATATGGCAAATATGGCACCGTCCTTACTTTGGAAACCCTGGGACAACGCTGGGGATGGGAAAAGACTAAAGTGTGGAGATTCTTCAAGAAGCATGGGGATGTCTTCTCTCTGCACCGCCTGCCCAGCTCCTATGGCTGTCTCATTTTCAATATGCAATATCCAAGCGGAACCCTCAACACGCTCCCCACACAGGAAGAAATTATGAGTATAGTGAGCGAAATACTCATAAGTGGCAATTATACTTACACGGAAAACTCTGAAAATACCAAGATCAACCATATGGTGGCTTGGCATAGCTCCAAGGTCATTGCACGCCGACAGGCGGAGTCTGCCCTTTTGGAGGAGAAAAACCGCGTTGCACCTTTCCGCCCTATAATACGCGCGTATCTTTCTCATGGTTGGAACTGTAAGCATTGTAGGAACTGTCAGTATGCCTGCCGGGGTGTGTTATCTGTTCCGATCTCAAATTTGGCTCACGGAAGCTCGATCCGTGGTCCATGTTCGTGTATAGATCAACAAGCATGTGAAAGGAGTAAAAATCTATGAGAAGCAAGAAAGTTACGCCGTATGATGCGGAAGAATTGAAATTACAGGCTCAATCTGCCTCTATCGTGGATTATTTGAAGAGAAAAGGGATTGTAGAGGATACTCACATCGATAACGAGAAGATCCGGAAGGCACAGCAATCTAAGGCCCAGAAAGCCTATCATAACACCGAAGTTTTGCTTAATCAGTACAGAATGGTGGTCTGGGTGCTGGAATGCATCCCTGGGGAGATCGCAGCAGAGCTCCTTGGTCCGGTCAAAGATGTGGACGAGCTTGCTGAAAAATTGGATCTGCAGATGTCGCTGGAGAATAAGCGAGTAGAAAGTCGGGTAAATGCCATGATGAAGACCCGTTTTTTGGTAGATCGCATCCACGAAGCCTTATCGATCCTCAGAAAGAAGCCTGGAAACGGTGAAGAGCTGTATTCCATTATCTACACAACCTACATCGATCCCGTAGAACGTAAGCACGAAGAAGTCCTGGCTAAGCTTGGAATGACGACTCGTACTTACTACAGGCTTCGGAAGGACGCCATCACCTTACTTTCCTGCCGTTTGTGGTCTGCTCCTTCTGAGGAAACTGCTGCATGGTTGGAGGTTTTGACTTTGCTTCAGGATTTGTGAGGCTTCAGTCAAGTATGAGTCAAGTAAAATTCAGACTGGAAAAGCATTGCTATCAGTCGATTTTTCGCATTAAGACACTCGAAAAAGCTATGTTAGTCAAGAAAGAGTCAAGTAAAATAATGCCTAATGTGATGCGTAAACATTATGGCACAAACCCGTAAATGGATTGGCAGGTTGTTGCTAATGACACGTAAATGTAAACATGCTATACTTGTATTGTCCAAAATTGGACGAAGCGAAAAGGCACTATTTTGAGAGCTGATTTCAGCCCTTCGAAATGGTGCTTTTTTTGTTTCCCATCCCTCGACGAAAGGAGGTTATGTCATATGGTCAAGCAACTCGCCAAGGGCAAGGAGCGTCTGACAAATGCCTATTGGTCTATTGTCGGCATGGCTTCTGTCGCGATGCTGTCGCTGCAACCTGTGATGGCGGATACGATCTGGGACCGGTTCTCTACGATCCTTCAGGATATTTACGGTCAGGTCGTTGCTATCAGCACCATTGTTGCAGTTACTGTGGGTGCCATTGCACTGCTCATCCGGATGATTTCCCGGAACCAGCGGGCAGTTGAGGAAGCAACCCAGTGGCTGAAGAGAATTGTGGTCACGTGGATCATTCTGAACTCTCTCGGCTTTGTCGTCGCATACCTGCAGCCTCTCATTGCCGGCGGCAGCTATTCGCCCACCTAACCGTTCCATGTCAAGCAGGGATGGAGGTGAAAACCGATGCTTGACTGGATATTTGAAGGCATCGTCGGCTGGGTAGCAAGCATCGTATCTCAAGCGATGGACGCAGTTTCTGCTCTGTTCCTTGAGGCACTTGGTACCGATATGACGGCCATGGAGGAATACTTCCCCTTCGTAACCAAAGCCTTTGACGTTATACAGGTTACAGCCTGGGCGATCTTAATACTGATCACCGTATGGCAACTGTTTCGAGCGTTCGGAGGTCCGATTACAGAGGCGGAAAACCCATGGCACCTATTGATCCGAGGCGCATTGTTTGCGTTCTTGATCGGCTATGCCAAACCCATATTCCTGACGTGCTTATCAATTGCCCGAGCTCCTTATACAGCACTGATGGATATTACAATGACTGGCTCGGATTTCACCTTTGCCGGTATTGAGCAAGCCCTATCCAATGGCCTAACCTCAATAATAGCGGTGGCCAGTGTGGTAGGTATGATCCTAATCTTGATCCTTGAGATCGCGTTGGGCTGGAACTACTTTAAACTCCTGCTGGAAACCGTAGAACGTTACATCGTTGTGGGTGTGATGTGTTACACTTCTCCTTTGGCTTTCTGTATGGGCGCTTCTAAAGCAACGAATCCCGTCTTTAAGTCCTGGTGTCGTATGGTTGGCTCTCAGCTATTACTGCTGGTGATGAATGTCTGGTTCTTAAGAGGCTTTGCTTCTACGATGGGCCAGTATATCGCAAGCGGTGGTGCGCTGTCGACAGGAAAAGGTAGTATCTTCCTCTGGCTGTTCTGTGCAATTGCTTATCTGAAGACAGCCCAGAAGTTTGATAGCTACTTAGGTGCGATTGGATTGAATGTGGCTCAGACCGGTAGCGGAATGGGCATGGAGCTACTGATGGCAGCCCGGGTAATCACCGGTGTTGGCGGAGGTATGGCTCGTAGTGCAGGAAGCATGTTCGGCAGAGCTGGCGGAAGCGTTGCAACCGGAACCGGTGCGGCGGCCGCAGGTTTTGCGC
>JAZREX010000050.1:0-3553 GCA_045661025.1 Faecousia sp.
GGTGCCGTTATGGCTTGGAGTATCCTCAATGACATGGGATGCGATCCTGCAGAGGTAGCTACTATTGTTACCGCTATTGGTAACCACGACGAAGGAACCGGTGTTCCTGTTAATGCAGTTGCTGCAGCCATGATTCTGGCAGACAAGGCCGATGTTCGCCGTAGCCGGGTTAGAAACACCGATATGTCTACTTTTGACATACATGACCGTGTGAACTACTCTGTAAAGAAATCCGCTCTGAAAATCAACGAGGACAAGACCATTGTAAAGCTGAAGCTGACCGTCGACACCAAGTTCGGATCTGTCATGGATTACTTCGAAATCTTCATGCAGAGAATGATCCTATGCCGCAAAGCAGCAGAAAAACTTGGACTGCAATTCAAGCTGATCATTAACGAACAGCAGCTAATATAATAACAACCCGCCAACACAAATCCCCCGCTGCGCACTTAATCACAGTGGGGGATTTCTTTTAAGATAATAGAAGTTTATCATTGGCTTCGGAAGACCCTGTCGCCTGGCCAAATTTCGCAAGCAAATCCTCCACAGTCAAATTCCTTTTCTCCTCACCAGAAATATCCAGGGCTATACGGCCATTGTACATCATGATCAGCCGGTCTCCGTATTCAATAGCATCACGCATATTGTGCGTAATCATGAGTGTGGTAAGGTGTCCTTGGTTAACAAGTGTTCGTGTTACTTCCATAACCTTGGCTGCTGTTTTGGGGTCCAATGCTGCTGTATGCTCATCCAGTAACAGAAGCTTGGGTTTTTGAAGTGTAGCCATCAGTAAGGTCAAGGCTTGTCTCTGACCGCCTGAGAGAAGTCCAACCTTATCCGTGAGACGGTTCTCAAGTCCAAGATCCAGCATCCGCAGCATATCACGGAATTTCTCCCGCTCTGCCCTAGTAATGCCCAATCTGAGGCTTCGAGCCGCACCGCGCCTGAGGGCAAGTGCAAGGTTCTCTTCTATCTGCATAGTAGCTGCGGTACCCATCATAGGATCCTGAAACACTCTTCCGATATATTTCGCACGCTTATGCTCGGGCAGATGAGTCACATCAACGCCTCCCAGGTTGATAGTGCCACTGTCAACCTGCCAGACGCCAGCCACAGCATTCATAAGTGTAGATTTGCCAGCACCATTGCCGCCGATTACTGCGACGGATTCACCATCTGCCAGGTGTAGGGATAGATCCTTCAGTGCATGGTTTGCATTAATCGTGCCAGGATTGAATGTCTTATTGATCTTCATGATATCAAGCATGATTTTTTCCTCCTCTGTGCAGCACTTCGCCCGGATGACTAGTTTTCCAGTAAGGAATAAACAATGCCATTGCTACAAAAGCAGCAGAGAACAGCTTCAGATCATCGGTATTTAGGCCCAGTTGGATAACCAGCGCAATCACCACGTAGTATAGAATAGCACCAATGACAACACCAACCATTCGAAGCGCAAAATTGCGAAACACTTTGCTGAACAGAACCTCACCAATAATAACGGCAGCAAGTCCAATTACAATTGCACCTCTGCCCATATTTACGGTAACACTTCCCAGGTATTGTGTGTACAGCGCACCGCTTAAGCCAACTAAACCATTTGACAGTACAAGGCCAATAAGTTTCATCGTATCCGTATTGATTCCCTGTGCTCGACTCATATTGCTGTTTGCACCGGTTGCGCGGATGGCGCAGCCCAGCTCTGTACCAAAGAACCAATACAGAATTGCAACGATCGCCGCAACAAACAGAAGAGCCACCATACAAGAGGAAACCTGATTACGTACACTAACCAACAGATCGAACTTGTCGACACTGACGGCCAGCATTGATTTACCCATGATCCGTAGATTGATGGAATACAAAGCAAGCTGTGTAAGGATTCCTGCGAGAATCGGTGGAATTCCCATACGGGTATGAAGAATCGCTGTAACCAGTCCGGCAAGAGCGCCTGCACAAAACGCAGCAACCATTGAAACCGCTACAGGTACACCATTAAGGATCAACAAAGCTGCAACAGCACCGCCGGTACAGATAGAACCATCTACCGTCAGATCTGAAAAATCCAGAAGTTTATATGTTATAAATACACCAATGGCCAGGATTCCCCAAATCAAGCCCTGCGCCGCCGCATCCGGAAGCATTTTTAGCATGGAAGCCATGAATGACATATGGCACCTCCGTAAATAGTTAATGTTCTGCATACCGGACGACTATTGTCCCGGTCATCCGGTATGCAATATGTTTACTTCTTTAAATCCTCAGGAATCTCCAAGCCAATAACTGCAGCATTTTCCTCATTGATAACCAGCTCCATATCATCAGCAGTCATGAAACCGATGGGAGTTGTAGCAGGGTCGGCACCGTTCACCATAATCTCGTATGCCATCTCGCCTGCCCGGTAACCCAGGACATAGTAATCGATGGCCACAGATGCGGTACCACCGGATTCCACCATGCCGCCTTCACCGCAGATTACGGGAATCTTGGCAGGTTCCGTGATATTCTTAACCGATTCCATATTTTCAGCAAAGAGGTTATCGGTGGGAATGTAGAGGACATCGGCCTTGTCACAGGCAGAGGTAACAACAGTCGAAATGGTAGTAATATCGCTGGCAGTCAATGTAATCGTTGTGTATCCGGCAGCTTCGTACAGTTCTTTGGCCTGATTACCCTGGATTACAGAATTGGGTTCCGCAGAACAATAGACAATGGCGACTGTCTTTGCTTCAGGACAGAGCTTTGCGGTCAATTCCACATGAGCAGCAATATCGCTCATATCGGAATATCCGGTTACATTAGCTCCGGGTGCTTCATTGGAAGCAACAATTGCCGTTTCGGCTGCTACATAGTCTGTAACAGAGGTACCGATAATAGGGATGCTCGACGTGGCTTCCTTAGCTGCAATCACAGCTGGGGTCGCATTGGCCATGATGAGATCGACATCGTCGTTAACAAATTTGGTCACTATGGTGGTACAGTTGGTAGGCTCACCGCTTGCCAGCTGAACATCAAAAGTAACCTGATCACCCAGCTTTTCAGTCAGAGCATCTTTAAAGCCCTGTGTTGCCTGGTCGAGGGCAACATGCTGCATCAGCTGCACGATACCAACAGAATACACCTTTTCACCAGGGTTCTCACTGTTGTCTTCAGGGGTGTTGCCACAGGCGCAGAGGCTCAGCAGCATCAGGGTGGTCATGATCAGTGCAAGTACGCGTTTCATAGTGAATATCTCCTTTTCATTTTAGGATAATATGTAAAAGGCGGCTCTGTCCAAAAAACAGAGCCGCCTTCCTACACAAATGAAATTGGTTCAGTTATATCCCGGACAGTAACAATATTTTGGCACGACGAAACAGGCCTGCAAAAAAGCAAGCCTTAGAATAAAAATAATAAGAGGAACCCATCACGGGCAGGATATTAATAGATGCAATGTTCATAGCCATGATAAGCTCCTTTCCGCTGCCATTGTGTCCAGCAAGTTTTGTTATATGAACTTTAGCACTTTGACGGGATAAAGTCAATGTTCGGAATGAATAAATTTCATCGAATT